>CALQBW020000034.1 GCA_943328915.2 Singulisphaera sp. GP187
AACCAATATCATCCAATTGGGATGACCTTCTCTAGAATTACTTTCATTTACAGCTAGATTAGCAGTCTGAAAATCTCCTTGATGGCCTTCAAGAGGCTCAGATATTTTTTCAAAGGAAATATCATCAATATTTTTATAACAAACTATGACGTTTTCATGTGTAATTCTATACCGTAAAATTTGCTTTAAAGTTCCTGAAGACCCTTCTGCTTCTTTATTCCATATCATCATTTCAATATTTTCTGCACCAAAAATCTCGTCACATATTTTTCGTAAATTATGTACTTCATTATCTCCAATACTCACAAAAATCACTCCATCCTCACGAAGCAAATTGCGTGCCAACTTGAGGCGGGCGTACATCATGTTCAGCCAATCCGAATGGAAGCGGCCGTTCGATTCGGCGTTGGCCACGAGGCGCCGGCCTTGATCGTCGTGTTGCCCAGAATTGTGTAGGTACTCTTTGATGTTTGAGGCGAAGTCGTCTTTGTAAATAAAGTCGTTGCCCGTGTTGTACGGCGGGTCGATGTAGATTAGCTTAACCTTGCCGAGGTAGCTCTCTTGGAGCAATTTGAGCACTTCGAGGTTGTCGCCTTCGATAAATAAATTCTGGGTGGTATCAAAGTTTACGCTGGCCGCACGGTCGGGGCGCAACGTTTTGCGGGTCGGCGCATTGGCCGTCAATATCGCCTCGCGCTTGCCCGGCCAGTTCAGTTGGTAGCGCTCTGCTGGTCCCTCAACGATGGCATCGGCCAGTTCTTGGCGGAGCAAGTCAAAGTCCACTTTGCGGGTCACGGTGCCGTTGGCGTCATAGGCTTCGGTGACACATTGTGGGAAGAGTTGCTGGATGAGGGCAATATTGCGTTGGCTGCCGTCGGGCGATTGCATGTCTAGTGGGTTCATGGCGGTATCTCCTTCTGCGGATTGCGTTGGTGTGGTGCCTAGATGACGCGGACCTCGGTGAGGGGCGAGAGTTGGGCAAATATCTGGCCGACATTGATTTTGACGGCATCGCTCACGAAGCCACCATCGCGGAATACGACGCGCAAGGGCTGGAGGTGGGTCAACTCCCGCACCAACTCTTCGTCGATGTGGGTGTCGAAGCAGGCCACCAAGGCGTTACCGGCTACCGTGTAGACGTCGTGCCGGCCGATGTGTTGGCGGCCGATGGGTAGACTCAACTCGACGCCCCAGTCCAGCATCACCTGAAAGAGCAGGTCGACGCTGGTGCGGTCGGGTTTGATGTTGTCGGACAGCAAGGCGAGTTGGCCTTGGACCAAGCGGTCTGGCACATAAAAGACCTCGTGCATGTTCGACGAGTCGATTTTGAGCACCCGAAAGCCCACATCGGGCGCCACCGGTACCGTCTGCGTCAAATAGTTCTGTGTGGCTGGGGTGTGATGGGCAGCCTGCCAATCACGTAGGATTTGGGCGCCGGAAAGGCGCACCCGTTCTTTAGTTATTTCTGCAACATTTAAAGGTCTATTTCTTGTTGTTAGATATTTTATTGCATTTAAAGTTACTTGTTTACTTGAACCTTTTGCATGGTTGTATATAGTGTTTAAGTCTTCTGGTAGCTGAACTAAAATGCATCTACATGTGCTGCCTTGTTCTTTGTTGAGCTCTGAAATTGCATGCATTGTAGTTCCTGAACCGGCAAAAAAATCTAGAACTAAATCATCGTTTTCTACTCCCACAGCCATAAATAAACTTTTAAGTAAAAATTCGTCTTTAGGGTTAGTAAAAATTTTGTCACCAAATAATTGTTGTAATCTGCGAGATGCAGCTCGTCCATCTACTATACGAATACTTGCAAGGCTCTGAAACTCTGTATCTTTCAGATATGTCTTGTTGTTTGGTACGGTGGTATGATCTGAACCAAAATGAATGAGATTTTGAGAAATTCTCTCATTCATCTTATCTTTTGGGAAGCGCCATCCAGATGCAGGAGCTTTGCATGGAATTTTTGTGAATGGGTGTAAAACCTCATAAACATATTGGCCTGCATTAGGTCCAGAAATATCTGCAGCGAAATATATACCTCTTTCATCCATCCAGGTATAGTGTTTGTGGTCAGATATTGGATCTGAGTCTGATTTTTGATTAAACCATTTTTGTGCAGCCTTGTGGATTGCCTCCCAATCATTACCATGTTTTTTATGAAATTCATCAAATGCTTTGTATATTTCTTCTAAACCTGCTTTTCTTTCAAGCCAGTTTCCCAAATTAACCGCTTTATTTTTGACAAAAAATACTATGTATTCATGTTGTATAGATACAAAATTCTGGTCATTTTTACTGCTATTTTTCCAAATAATTTCGCCACAATAATTTTCGTAACCAAAAATCATCTCTCCTAATTTAATTATATTGTAGTGTTCACTTTCGTCGATCGACATAATCAACACCCCATCTTCACGGAGCAAATTGTGGGCCAGTTTGAGGCGTGGGTACATCATACTCAGCCAATCCGAATGGAAGCGGCCGTTGGATTCGGGGTTGGCCGTCAGGCGCTCGCCGGTCTGGCTACGGTCACCGCTAGCCTTAAGGTAGGTATCCGTGTCGGTGGCGAAGTGGTCGCGATAAATAAAGTCGTTGCCCGTGTTGTAGGGCGGGTCGATATAGATCAGCTTGACCTTGCCGAGGTAGGTCTCTTGCAATAGTTTGAGGGCATCGAGATTGTCACCCTCGATGAACAGGTGTTGGGTGTTGTCGAAGTCTATACTCTCGGCTGGTACTGGGCGCAGTGTTTTGGCGATGGGCGTATTGGCGGCTACAATCGCTTGCCGCTTGCCCGGCCAATTGAGTTGGTAGCGTTCCTGTTGCGCATCGATGAGCACCGGGGAGAGCTCTTGTTTGAGCAAGTCAAAGTCGACTTTGAGCGTTACCTGACCGTGTGCGTCGTAGGCTTCGGTGACACAATGGGGAAATAACGTGCGTAAGGCGTGTAGCTGCTGTTGCGTCATATCGGCACTAAGCATGTCGAGTCTCTTCATTGCGATGTCCCCTCTATGGGCGATTAGGGTGTTGTCAGCGTTGACAGCGTGTGGGTGAGCGTTTGTAGTTCGTGGTGGTACTGCAATTTGCGGTTGTACTGCTTCTCGTCGCGCAGGCGTTTTTGCAAACGTGCGATGGCGCGCTGGGTTTGTGTGATCTGTTCGAGGCGGACAATATGCTGGCTCAGGCGTTCGCCAATCCGCGCTGAATACGGTAACAACGGGGCAATGAGATGCCCGTACAATCGTTCGAGGTCGATGGCAATCGGGATTGGGATGCGCGCATCGTGCGCCGAATACCAATCGCTCCAAAAATAATCACTTATCTGCCACTGCTCATCATCGTGTAGATGGGGGCGTTTGTAGGCCGCCCATACTTGGAGTGCGTCACCATACGCCAATTCAAAAATAATGGGGTAGGGGATGCTGGCGTCGATGCTCCGCAATACTTCGGCATCGAGTAATCCTTGCTTGAGCGTGATACCAAAAATCTGAATTTCGTTGACTAATGGTGTTGCTGGCACATTAATCGTCTCGGGTGCGAGTTTGTATAGCCAACTAATCTGATCAACTTGGGTTACAAATAACCGTTTGACCGGTGCGCGTAACGATGCATGTGTATAAAACTTCGTTTTGGGGATGATCCGTGCGAATCGTGCTGATTCTGGGTATGCAAATAAGCTCATGGCGTTGTCTCTTGGATGATGAGGAACGCAATAAGTTCAAAATCGTCGAGCCCCGCAATCCGTTCAACGAGTGCGGTCGTTTTGCCCGTACGAAACAAGCTGTCGATATCGTTGTCTGCGTTGACTTCAATCATTGAACGAATACTTGCGTTGAGTAATTCTGAGTATGGTTGCATGTGCCGCCCATCAGCACTCCGTTTGTTAAAAATCCGACAGACTTGGGCGATTGGTTCAGCCTGTCCCTTACAGGCACTGCGTACCACATCCAGCAGTCGTTTGACTTCGGTATGATTGGCGATAATCTGCCCTTGTTGATCGATATATACCAAATAGTAGGGGTGTAGGCGATTGTGATGCGTCATCGGCAATTGTGGATTGCGGTTACGCAACGCAAAAATGACTCCTGGTACGAGACCACGCTCACGATTCGCAGGAACGACGGCATGTAATCCTTTCGGCGTATTGTTGAGCTCACCATGCGCTTTCACGTAGTTGAGCAAATCCATCCGAAAATCATTAAGTCCGAGGTCGGTAATCGCAATTCCTGTTTTGACATCTTCGAGCTCGATGACTTCTTCTTGGAGCCGGCGTAGCTGCTCTTTGCGATACGCGATATCACTGCTTTGGCTGGTAAGTGGGTTGTCGTCGCCAGTGGCAGTGACGTCTGCGATGACCATACGATTTTCGACGCGTTCTTTGAGTTTGATGTATTCATCGAGGCTAATGTCTGGCCAATAATTGACGAGCTGGATGCGTTGATTAGGTGAACCAATCCGATCGATACGCCCAAAGCGCTGAATGATACGCACGGGATTCCAGTGAATATCGTAATTGATGACATAATCACAATCTTGCAGATTTTGCCCTTCCGAAATACAGTCGGTCCCGATTAGGAGGTCGATTTCGTATGGAATTTTGGGCATGGTCAATGTTTTTTCTTTGGCACGTGGCGCAAACAATGTCAAAATTTCTTGGAAATCGTAGCTATGGGGCAATGTCGATGTTGGTGTATGGCTTCCGGTGACAATTCCGCTGTGGATGCCATGGCGTTGATGCATCACGGTGGCAAGCTGGCGATAGAGGTAATTAGCGGTATCGGCAAATGCCGTAAAAATCAATACTTTTTTGTTGCCTGCATTAATTGGATTGGTAAGCTTGTGGCTAATATGCGCAATGAGGTGCTGTAATTTGGCATCATCGACAGGTGTGATACTGTGCATGGCGATTAGTAATTCATCGATAATCGCAAGATCGCGCGTTAATTGTGATGTCCATGAAGGGATATCCATATCGGCGAGGTTTATCTTGATTTTTTTGCCGATATTGGCGGACAGCTCGTCGCTAATATCATCATCATCGCCTTCGAGGTGCGTGAGTACATCAGTAATATCATCGACACTCCCAGCGGTTTGATGCGTTTGGTTGGTGGTAATCTGCTGTAAGGTCTGTTGATGAAATTGTTGTAGGCTGGTCAGCGTCAAACGAAATGCGTCTACAGAACTTTCGAGGCGCTTGAGCAAATTTGTCGTCATCAAGGCTTGGAGACTCTGTTCGCGATCGATTTGGCGGAGCCGTCCTTTCCCATCACTGACACTGGTATCGTAGCGTTCGGCATATTTTTTGCGGCGACTTGGCAACACGTAGCTCATCGGCGCATAAACCGCCAAGGAGAGTGATTGTAATCGTGCATAAATTTCGTTGAATCCAAGTACGTCGGTGCGATGACTGAGTGGTGCCCGATAGGATAACGGTTTGTTGCGTGTGGGGAACTTGCCGATGTCACGCGTATCATAGAATGTCTCGATGTGTTTGCGTGAACGTGCAATGGTGACACTATCGAGTAACTCAAAAAAATCGTAATCTAATGTATCGAGAATTGCTCGTGCAGTGCGTTGGTCGACAGGAAGTTTGCTCCATGTGTTGAACGCGGCTTGGGCACGCAGAAAAATCGCATCAATACTACGTGTACTATGTAGTTTTTCGCTGAGTTGACTCGAATCACCTTCATAAGCCAGCGCTAATTGATTCCGTAAATCATTGAAGCGATTATTTACCGGTGTTGCCGAAAGCATTAATACTTTAGTTTTGACTCCAGCACGGATGACCTTTTTCATGAGTCGTTGGTAGCGTGTTTCATGATCTTTGTAGGCATCGTTATTGCGAAAATTGTGTGATTCATCGATGACGACCAAATCGTAGTTACCCCAATTGACGCGATTAAGCGGAATATTGTACGAATAACCGCCATCACGTGATAAATCGGTGTGACATAGGACGTCATAATTAAAGCGATCTTTGGCAAAAATATTGGTCACGACGTTGGTGTTGTAGTTGAGCCAGTTATCGGCGAGTTTTTTTGGTGCGAGTACCAATACAGAACGATTCCGCAATTCGTAGTATTTGATGACCGCTAGTGCCGTAAATGTTTTGCCTAACCCTACACTATCTGCCAAAATACAGCCGTTGTATGTTTCGAGTTTGTTGATAATGCCATGGGCTGCATCACGTTGGAAATTGAATAATTTTTGCCAAATCAAGGTGTTGTGATACCCGGTCCGGTCATTTGGCATTACATCTTCACTGATATCATCGAGAAATTCATGGAAAATGTGATACAACATCAAAAAATAGACACGCTCAGGTGAATTTTCGGCGTAAACTGCTTCTATATGGTCAATAATAGCGTGGGTGACGTCTTCGAGTTTGTCGGTATCATGCCAAATCTGTTCAAATAATTGCAAATAGGTCTTGGCTACTGGTACTTCATCAAAGCGATTGGTTATATTGGATATTGCATCACTCCGTTGATACCCCAAATCAACCGCAGTAAATCCATTGAGGGGCATATACGCGACGGTATCAGGCCCATGTTGTACAGTTGCCATCGCTTGCATGGGTAATTTGGTTTTGTTAGAACGAAATACCGCTTTTTGCCGGATCCATTCAGCACATTCACGGGCAATGGCCCGTTGTGATAACTGATTGCGTAATTGAATTTCAAATTCACTACCGTATAAGTCGAGCTCACGATTGATTTTGGGAATATAAAATTCGCGCCGTTCTTTGGTGATACGATCAGTTACCGCCGCCGCAGTAAATGTTGGTGCCGTAAAGATAAATTCAAGAGAATCTATATTCGCTAGTTCTGACTTGAGTGACTCATAGGCATAAATAGAGAAACACGCAGCCGCAATTTTGAGTTTGCTATTGCTCGTTAACTGTACCTTGAGATCATCACCCAAGAGCAAATTGATGTTATCGATGATTTGCATGCATTACTACCGATATCAATTATCAATAATCGTAATACAAAAATTTACGTTGAACGTTATTGATTATGGAGGTAATTTCGTAAATACGCAAGCGTGGGACAAAACTGTCACGCGTTTGGTTGTGATAGTATTTGCCGCCATAAGCGGTGCGTGGGCGATTGATGACACGTATATAGCTGCCGCCTGCTGCGGCTCTACAACGGCTACATCATATCATCCCCGTCGCAGGCGTTGGGTCATACGTGCATAAAACGTACTCGGCGAATAGACCCTTGCAAAGGCGCATGTCCGTTGTGAGCGTTTAATCGTCAAGACATCGCCTTCTTGGAGCGGGTGGTGATCGTCACCATCGGCATGCACTGCCGCACTATGCCGGCCGCGCAAGGTCAATTGCACCGTGGCGTCGTCGTGTAGTACAAATGAATTAATACTCGGCATATGCGCTGCCACCGGTACCATAACCATGTTGCTCGAGCGTGGGTCGAGTATTGGCCCCCCTGAAGACAACGCATATGCCGTCGAACCAGTTGCAGTTGCCACCATCACACCATCCGCATGGTACGTCGTTAAGTGGGCGTCATAAATGTTGACATCGACGTTAATGATGCGGTTAATGTCCCGGCGGGCGATGACTATTTCGTTGAGTGCCAAAAAATGCATCGGTTTACTGCCGTCGACATGATTTACTACGCCTTCAATCATGGTGCGTTCGTCACGCCAACCACCGCCATCAAGCACGGTGGTTATCCCATCATAAAAGGTATCTGGCTCAAGCTCGGCCATGAAGTTGAGACGGCCCAGTGCCACCGGCAAAATCGGAATCCCGCAGCGTTCTGCTAACCGGACTGCACGTAATACGGTGCCATCACCACCAGCTGTGACGACTAAGTCCACACATTCGAGCGTGTCATCTTCACGCCCAATATGCGAGGCAGCCCGCCAGGTATCATGTCCATGCGCGCGCAGCCACGTCGTAGCAGCTTCCGAAAAACGCACACAGGTGTCAGAAAATGGATTGTAGAGCAGGCCTATCTTCATTGTCCTGCCTCGCGATGATAAGGGTAGCGAGCCACCAAGGCTGGCGCTACTGCACTAATACTCTCTATATTGTGCAGTGTATCACAATCCGCACCTACCACCAACAACGGTACTGGGTTGGTGGTATGCCCTTTTTCGTGGGGGGCTTCAAAATTACCATGGTCGCTACTGATGACGAGGGTATCACATGGGCGCAGATGCGCCACGATCCCGCCAATCAGCCCATCGATGCGAGTAACCACGTCGGCGGTGGTAATGTCGGTGCGCCCATGGCCGACCAGGTCAGTCAAAAACGTTTCGTACAAAGTGATGATATGTGGGCGTGCGAGCAGGGCCAAATGTTTGCCGGCGGCAAATGCATCGATTGTTGCAATCAGGTCGGGGTGCCGTTCATGCATTACCTGGTTGGTAATATCCCACGACAACGCATGGCCATTGGCTAAATCGGTGACATCGCGGAACCGCACGCCGGCACCTTCACTGGCAATCACGCTGGCCGAACGGCGCAGTTTGCGTGTCTCAATCGCCTGCCAAAATCCGGCGTCAAACGCATTGGCAAAGGCACTCGTGCCAAATGGTTTGGCCAGTGTGAGCAGATTATCAGATCGCAATGCGTCATGCAAGGCGGTTGGAGGGAAGTGCGATTGATGACGTTGGACGGCATGGGCTGCATTGATGCCCATAAACAATGATGTCTGACCAGTGCCGCTTTGCGGTAATCCAGGCCAATCTAAGGTTGCATCGATGGCACTCAGCCGGGCACGGGGGTATTGACCGACTCGATCAATCAAGAGTGGTCCGTCAATCAATTGACTAAGATATGGTTGCGGTGTTACCCCAAATGGGTTTTGTACCGTAGCATTGGTCAATCCAATACCATCAACAAACACAACGATAATACTCATTGGCTGGCAATCGCTGAAAATTAGATATCGTTAGTATAAATGAATGTACCCATGTTCGAGATTTTACATCTTTTCAATGCAATAACGCATTTAATGTACTTGTCGATTTTTGGATACAGTCCAATGGGCTTATCATTTCTGAATTTATGAAACGATAGTCTTTCTTTGACATCTGTAACGAATAACCGTATAATCAGTAGGTTATAGTCACGAGCTTTGCTGCGTTTATTACTATAGACGTTGTAATGAATTGTATTCGCACAGTCAATCACGTGACGTTGATTGTATAGTACCCAACGGCGCTGAGGAGAGTCTCCAGCATGAGTCAGGTAAACGTAGAACATTTCGATTGGACCCAGCTACTCAACGAGTACGATTATGCGCGTCCCCAACGTGGCGAAGTCCGCGAGGGCGTCATCATGAAGCTCGAAGCCGATTCGATTTTGGTATCGATTGGTTCAAAGCGCGAAGGCACCATCCCCACCCAAGATTTGCGCTCCATGGGCGAAGATTTTGTGGCTGGCTTGAAGGTTGGTGACACGTTACAAGTGTATGTCCAAGATCCCGAAAACCGCGAAGGCGAATTGGTGTTGTCAGTCGGAATGGTGCAGGTTGCCCGTGACTGGGAAGAAGCCTTGCAACTTCAAGCCGACAATGGCATTGTCCAGTCCGCTGTTATCGGTTGTAATAAAGGTGGCTTGTTGGTGCAATTCAACCGCATCCGCGGGTTTGTACCAGCTTCACAAGTTGCGCAGCTCCACGGCCGCACTGCTGCCGAAGAGCGTCAACATGCCTTGCAGCGCATGGTCGGTCAGACCATTCCGCTCAAGGTCATCGAAGTCGACCGCGAACGCAACCGTTTGGTGTTGTCAGAGCGTTTGGCCACCCAAGAGTGGCGCAAGGCCCAGAAGCACCGCTTGTTGTCAGAATTGCAACAGGGCGACGTGTTGTCGGGTCGTGTCAACCAACTCACCAACTTCGGTGCCTTCATCGATTTGGGTGGGGCTGATGGGTTGGCCCACATCTCCGAACTTTCATGGCAACGGGTCAACCACCCACGCGAAGTTCTTTCACCTGGCCAAGAAGTACAGGTGATGATTATCGAAATCGACGCCAGCCGCGAACGTATCGGTTTGAGCTTGCGCCGTTTGTTGCCGAATCCATGGGACACCATCGAGCAACGCTACACCATTGGCCAAGAGGTCACGGGTCCGGTGACGAATGTGGCTCCGTTTGGCGCCTTCGTACAAATCGAAGATGCGGTCGAAGGTCTCATTCATGCCAGCGAGCTCGACGGCGAAGGTGCGGTTATTTCACGCGACAAGCTCCAACAAGGCCAAGTCGTGACTGCCCACATCATCAGCCTCGATCGCCAACGCCAACGTATGGGGTTGAGCCTCAAAAAGCCCGAAGAAATCGAGCGCATGTTGGCTGAGCAACGCGAAGCCGCTGCTGCCAAGGCCGAAGCCGCCGCTGCAGCTCCTGTTGCCGCTGTAGCTCCTGCTGCCGCCGCTGAAGAACCCCAAGCCGAATAACGGTTATTCATTCATCCCCCCACGCAGTATGCGTGGGGGGATTTTGTATGCCAATGATCAGTCACACGCAACAGAAATCCCTCCCCGCCATGCAACGCACAGTGGGGAGGGATAATGTATTAGCGCTACTATTCGGCTTTTTTGATGGCGTGCCCACCAAAGCCCTTACGCAGGGCCGCCAGCACTTTGGCTGCATATGAATGGGGGCGGCGTGAGTGGAAGCGTTCAAACAACGACAAGGTAATCACTGGCGCCGGGACATCGAGGTCAATAGCGGCTTGGATGGTCCAACGCCCTTCACCGCTGTCTTCGACATAACCTTTGATTTGTTCGAGGTTGGGGTCTTGTGAAAACGCTGTTTCGGCTAGTTCGAGCAACCACGAACGGACCACGCTCCCGTTATTCCACACTTTGGAAATGGCATGCATGTCGAGGTTGAAATCTTTGCGGGCTTGCATGATTTCGAAGCCTTCGGCATAGGCTTGCATCATGCCATATTCGACACCGTTGTGCACCATTTTGACAAAATGACCACTGCCGACAGGACCACAATGTAAATAGCCATCAACTGGTGCCAGATCGATAAATGCTTTTTCGAGGCGCTTGACGATGGCTGGTTCGCCACCGACCATTAGACAAAAGCCCTTTTCGAGGCCCCAAATCCCACCAGACGTGCCTTGGTCGATATAGTTGATCCCTTTGGCAGCGAGGAGTGGTGCGCGACGGATGTCGTCATTGAAGTTGGTGTTGCCACTATCGATCAGGGTGTCGCCGGGGCTGAGCAGGGGCACGAGGTTTTCGATCATTTGCTCGGTGGTGGCACCAGCGGGCAACATAATCCAGATAGCGCGAGGGGTAGGTAAGGCTGCCACGAGTGACGGCAAATCATAGGCGGCTACTGCGCCATCTTTTTCGAGTTCTTTGATAGGGTCGTGGCTGCGGTTGTTGACCACCACGCGATGCCCGTTGCGCAACCAGCGCCGTGCCATACCGGCACCCATGCGACCAAGACCGATGATTCCGATGTCCATGTTACTGCTCCTTTACGGTATATACATACAAAAACCGGACATCGAAAGCATCGATGCCCGGTTAACGTGTAACTGGAGCGGGAGACGAGATTCGAACTCGCGACCTAAACCTTGGCAAGGTTTCGCTCTACCAACTGAGCCACTCCCGCATTGCGTTGAGAGAATAATAGCATACTCTTTTTGGGAATGCAAATTCCATTTCGATTTTTGGACAAAATTGGTCAGGTTGACAGATGCGCCATCCTGACCATTGAAGATTGCTATTTGTGGTTCCTCAGGGCTTGTTGAATCCCTGCAATCAACGTTGCTTTGTCCGCATCACTCAATGCCGCATCACTATGGATCAACGTGTAATAGGCGGGGGGCATATCGCCTTCGGTAATATGCTCGCTAGCATGCTCAATCAGGGTAGCGACGGTAATGGGCTCGTGTGCGTCCTCACCGTCGTGATGATGTTGGTGACTATTGGCCAACGTCCCGGCCACATCCGAGAAGTTGTAGGCTTCGCGTCCTTCGTTGATATGATGGACGACATACCACGACACCGGCGCCACCTTGGCATACCACGGCCAATTTACGATTTCATTGCTGTGGCAGTCATAGCAGGCCCGCCGTGCGATGGTTTCGGCCTGGGGGTCAGCAAACACCACCGGATCGGGCGCGGCAGGGTTGGTGTGTTGCACCGGCACAAATTGGATCAGGGCAATCACAATGATGAGTCCATAAAGGACGCGACGTGCAGTAAACATTGGGAGACTTTCTTTTTGAGAATGATAAATATCACGTACGACAAAATGCATAGAGATTCGACCACGCAACGACGATACACGACGGTAGGCATTGGTTGCGGTGCGGTTGGCGAGCGCATCAGTGCGTGGTTTATTGGGGTGGTGGTGACAGGGGCGGGGTGGTAATGCTGTAGAGCATCAATTTTTTGGTTAATAAGGCTTCAATAACGCGGAATTTTTTGATGGTCAAAAAGCGACTGATAATTACGACATGCACTGCCGTTCGGGTATAGGTCGGACTGGTAATTTGATTGGGTGACACGGGTCGGTTTTGTACTGTGACCTGCATGTCACAATCAGCACCATACTGATGCATATACCCGCTATGCAGCATGCAATGCACGATACAGCCCCACGGCAAGGCCCCCGCCACGATGATGGCCAGGAAGAGCTGCAATATGGGGTTGTGCATGCGCTGTAGTATCGCCACGGGCGCTCCTGATTCCATGAAGCTCATTGTACGCCAAAAAGCCCACCCTTTGTTTCGAAAAGAAGTGGGCTGTGTTTTTTAAAATAAAGCGTTAATGGTTTGCCAAGGCTTGATTGATGCCGGCAATCAAGGCTTCTTTGTCGGTCGCACTCAAAATCGCATCTGTGTGGATGAGGGTATAGTACGAGGGTGGCATTTCGTTTTTATTGATGGTTTCAGCAGATTCTTCGGCTAATTCTGCTACAGTTGTTTGTTCGCCATCCTCGCCACCCCTTTCACGCCGTGGCTGCGCCAAGGTCGCTGCCATATCCGAGAAGTTCAGGCGGGCACGTCCTTCTTCGACATGATTGATGGTGTACCACGAAAACGGTGCCACATATGAATACCAGGGCCAAGTGGTTTGATTACTATGACAGTCGTAGCACGAGCGTTTGGCGATGGCTGCGGCGTTGGGGTCAGCAAATACCACAGGATCTGCTGCTTTGGGATTACTGTGTTGGACCGGAATAAATTGGATTAATGCAACCAGTACAATAAATCCAACCATAAAACGACGTAACGTGAACATGAATGGGACCTCTCTTAAATTAATGCTTCTTCGTTATGCCATACCAAGATGAGAAATAACTGAGGTTGAATGAAAATTGACGCAAATGTATATCGCAGCAAAATAGTTGATTCATCGATACCATTAAATTAGTGATGAATGCATTGATGGGATGATTCTGTCGGCATAATGCAAAATTATTTGACTCTATTTGTTCAGTGAATTGTCATTTGAACATGGTAAAAGCGGTCACAAAAGTGTTAAAATAATATATTAATCATATTGTTGTGGATTATGAGTCAATTTTTAACAATCGATAGTAGCGTAACCGGAACCCTATCTGATTATCGCGTTTTGGCGATGGTTGGGCGGGGAGGCATGGGTGCAGTCTATCGCGTCATGCGTCTTGCAGACCATACGCTATGGGCGCTCAAAGAGATGTGTCCCACAGAAGACATGCGTCCTGTAGAAGATGCAGATCAGCGGCGGCTTTTTTTGCAAGAAGCCGAGTTGTTACGTACATTGACACACGCGAATCTTCCCGCAGTGTCAGAAATATTTGTCCATGGTGGGCGTCCTTGTATCGTAATGGAATTTGTGGTAGGTCAGACACTCGATGAACGCATCCGGATTGCCAATGCGGCCTTAGCAGCGCCACAAGTCATTAGTGTCTGTATCCAAGTTGCGCGCGTGTTGCATTACATGCATACACAGAACCCAGCGATAATCTATCGCGATGTAAAACCATCGAATATCATGTTGCGGGCTGACCGTGTCATCAAACTGATTGACTTTGGCGTTGCTAGAACGTATAAAAAACGTCAAACCAAAGATACGGTCGCTATGGGCTCAGCAGGATATGCGCCGCCCGAGCAATATGGTAAGGGTCAAACTGACGCGCGCTCTGATGTCTACGGGCTTGGGGCTACGTTGTTACATTTGTTGACCAATATCACCCCTGTCCCGCTTCATCAACCGACGGTAGGCTCGATCAAACGCTTGAATGTCACCGTCAGTAGTGAGCTCGAATTAGTGATTATTCGTGCCATGGAACAAGATCCTGCCAAACGCTATCAAACAGCTGACCAAATGGCCGAAGCGTTGCTTGCCTGTCTCGATGAAACGTACGTTGATCCCACAATTGGCGTAACCCCACCAGCGATTATCCCCGCTGGGCATACCGACGGAATTCAAATTTGTGCCGGTTGTGGTCATGTCAATCGCAACGATTCGCGTTTTTGTAGTAGCTGTGGAATGTTGCTCGGGACGAACGAACTACGCTCGGTGTTGTTGATCGTGGCGTCGCCGCGAGGTTCGCATCGAGTTCGTCTTGATCGCTACCCGGCCCGGATTGGCCGCCGTGATGCAGCCCAGCGCCTCTACCCCGAGATAGATTTGGCCGATTACGACCGCGGGGTAGCCTCGCGCAACCATGCCTTGATTATTGAACAAGACGGCGTACACATGCTCGAAGACCTCGCCTCATTGAATGGCACTGCACTCAATGGCAAAATAGTGCCCGCACATCAACCGCAACGCCTGCGGCCAGGTGATAGGATTCGTATTGGCGAAGTCGAAATCGAATTCCGCTGGGAGTAACCAATGAAACCTCGTGTACTCGTGTTGCGGGCTGCTGGGATTAATCGGGATGGTGATGCGGCGCGTGCCGTGTCGATGGCCGGGGGTGCTCCTGAATTGGTCCATATTGGCCGGATCGTTGATGGTAGTGTATCGTTGTTTGATTATGCCATGGTGATTGTCCCTGGCGGTTTTTCGTATGGTGACCACCTAGGGGCTGGGCGCTTACTGGCTGTTGATTTGATGCACCGCTTGGGTGATAGCATGCGTCGCTTCGTGGAAGATGGTAGAAGCGTGTTGGGGATTTGCAACGGCTTCCAAGTCTTGGTGAAGTCAGGGCTACTGCCTGGCAATTGCGGTGCATCGTTAACCCACAATGCGTCACAACGCTTCGAATGCCGTTGGGTACGCGTGCAAGCCCAGCCCGGTAATTCGATTTTCACCCAAAACATGACCGAACCTATCGAAGTGCCGGTGGCGCATGGCGAAGGTCGGTTTGTCACGCGTGATCCTGTTGAGTTGCACCAGCTCAGTGCCGCAGGGCAAGTGGCGTTTTGTTATATTGATGCAGATAACGCCCCGACCGAGGCGTATCCCGCAAATCCCAATGGCTCACGATTGGGGATCGCTGGTGTTTCTGACTCGACTGGACGGATTCTCGGTTTGATGCCGCACCCCGAAAATGCCTTGGTGCCGTGGCAACACCCGCGCTGGACCCGCGAACAACGCACCCAGGGTGATGGCCTTGCATTGTTCCGCAATGGTATTGCATGGGTCAGTCATATTTAACCCATTGCGTATGTCAAATAGTCCCCTTGGAATGTTCATGCTAATTTCGTCACAATTTGGTACTGATATTGTGTGAAGTGTGGGAATGTACCGACAACGATCTATGGGCGTTGGTGAGAGGAAGAGACGATGCGGGTAATGATTACCGGCTCGAGCGGGCAAATCGGCACCAATCTCGGCTTGGCGTTGCTTGATGCCGGTCACAGCGTCTTTGGGATTGATCGTCGCCAAAACACGTGGACTGACCAAATCCCCACGCTCTTGCAAGACCTGTGTATGCCCTACCGAGATTTTGTGGGAGGGATAGGCGGCGCTGTGTACCCGCCGTGTGACGTGGTGGTCCATTTGGCGGCTAACGCCAAAGTGCATGAACTCGTGCAACACCCGCATCGTGCCCTCGAAAACATTACCGTTACATTTAATGTACTGGAATATTGCCGTCAGCAACAGGTGCCAGTGGTTTTTTCGTCGTCACGCGAAGTTTATGGCGATATCCAGCGGTATCTGACCGAAGAACGCACCGCTGACTTTGCGTTTGCCGAAAGCCCGTATTCAGCGAGTAAAATCGCCGGGGAGTCGCTTGTCTATTCGTATGCACGTTGTTATGGGTTGCGCTATCTGGTATTTCGCTTTTCGAATGTCTATGGGCGCTATGACAATGATATCGAGCGCATGGAAAGAGTCATACCGTTGTTTATCCGCGAATTGCAGGCAGGGCGGCCAGTCACTGTATTTGGGCGTGAAAAAACCTTGGATTTTACGCATGTCGATGACTGTGTTGATGGAATATTGCGGGGGATCGAGGCGCTTGTTAGCCATCGTATCGATGCCGAAACGATTAATCTAGCTTTTGGCAAAGGCAATACGCTTGTGGACATGGCCCAGTATGCGGCTATGGCATTGGGGATTGCGCATCCAGATATCCGTGTCGAAGAAAGCAAACGGGTCGGCGAGGTAACCTACTATATCGCTGATTTGACTCGTGCCCAACAATTACTCGGGTACGCACCCCAAATTGATTTGGCCCAAGGGATTGCCTTGGCGGTGGAGTGGCAAAACAGATAACGAAGGGAGTGGCGCACCCACGATTGTATGGTCACCACCAGTGCCGCCTGACCGTACGGATTTCGCACAATGCTTCGGCAAATGCTATCACGTGGGCGTAGCGGTCGCTGTGCCCTCTGTGCCAGACAAAGGCACCGCTGGCAAGGACTAAACTCCCACACCAACGCAGGGATATCTCAAAGCAACACCCACACACCATCTGGTGTGTGGGTGTTGCTTGCAGCAGTAATTATGCTGTTTGCCGATTCGGAGAAATTACTTGATTTCGACGGTGGCGCCAGCTTCGACCAGCTTGGCCTTGGCAGCATCGGCTTCTTCTTTGCTGACGGCTTCTTTGATGGCCTTGGGGGCACCATCTACCAAGTCCTTGGCTTCTTTGAGGCCGAGGCTGGTGAGTTCACGCACAGCTTTGATGACTTGGATTTTGTTGGCGCCGGCTTCGGTGAGGATGACGTCAAATTCCGTCTTTTCTTCGACAACTGCAGCGACGGCAGCGGCTACGGGAGCGGCTGCGCCCATCATCATGGGAGCGGCAGCGGTTACGCCCCACTTGTCTTCCATGGTCTTTTTGAGCTCGACCAATTCAAGGACGTTCAGGGTTTCGATGCTAGCAATAATGCTATTGATTTTGTCGTTCGACATGGTTGTGCTCCTGTTAGTTTAGACAGTCCGCAATAATGCGGCTGATACAAAATACGTAAAACTAGGCGGCCTTCTCGTTTTCCATTTTGTCGATACGGGCTTGGACCGCATAGACAACGCTTGTGGCTGCACTGTTGAGGACATTGACGATCCCAGCGACTGGAGCTTCGACGACGCCCAAAATTTGTGCCAAGGCTTCGAGACGGGTTGGCATGCTCGAAATAACATCGATTGATGCTTCGCCCGGGACGAAGACATTCCCCAAAAGTCCACCGCGGAAGGTGAGCTTTTTGGCGGTGGTATTGTATTCTTTGAGCGCTTTGGCAACGGCTGCTGCATCGCCATAGGCAAAGCAGAGTGCCGTAGGACCATTCAAAGCGGGCTCGATGTCACCGTTCCCTGTGGCACGGGCAGCGATAAGCGCTAGCGTGTTTTTGGCAATGACAAATTCACCACCGAGCGGACGAAGTTTGTTACGCAATGTGGTGATTTCGGCGACAGTGATACCGCGGTAGTCAGCCACGATGACGGCTTGCATTTTCTGCATTTTGACCGTCAAATCGGCAACTTGGACAATTTTGCGTGGTGTTGGCATTATTTCACCCCCTTCCTTTTTGGCATTCGTTATAGACAAAACCAAACGGGCTACCGTATACGAGACACGGTAGCCCATCAAAACGCATGAGAATGCTGTTTCACAGGGTCTACCTCAGTCGGTGGATTGCTCCATTAAGCACAAGGCGTCGACGATCTCTGGTAGTATTCGGTTCCGTTTGAAAATTAGGCGTTCATGGCCAGCGCAGCAGTGGGGTCAACGGGGATTCCAGGACCCATCGTGCTGGTAAAGGTTACTGAACGAACAAAGGTGCCTTTAATTGATGACGGTTTGGTGCCTTTGACGGCTTCCATTAAGGCTGAGATGTTTTCGGTGATTTGTTGTTCACTGAAGCTCACCTTGCCGACACCCACATGGAGCAGACCAGTTTTGTCATTGCGGAACTCTACGCGGCCACCACGCACATCGCGGATGGTGCGGCTGAGGTCTTCGCCGGGGACAACGGTACCACTCTTGGGGTTGGGCATCAAGCCGCGTGGTCCCAATTTACGGGCTACGCGACCAACCTTGGCCATCATATCGGTGGTGGCGATGGCGATATCAAAATCGAAGAAGTTCTCACGGTCGATTTGTGCAATCAACTCGTCAGCACCAACGAAATCTGCACCAGCGTCACGGGCGGCTTGGGCTGCATCGCCTTGGGCAAAAACCAAGACGCGTACAGATTTACCGGTGCCGTGGGGCAGGGCGACGGTAGAGCGGATATTTTGGTCAGCTTGGCGTGGGTCGATGCCGAGGCGCAGGTGAACCTCGACCGAAGCGTCAAACTTGGTGAATGACGTTTCCTTTACCAAACGGACAGCGTCGGCAGGAGCGTGTAACTTGCTCTGGTCGACCTTCTTTAGTGCTTCGAGATACTTCTTGCCATGTTTCTTGGCCATTACAATCCTCCTCGTGGTACATACGGGGCAAACCCCTCCCACGCCTAGTCAATTAATCTTTGATTGCGACGCCCATGCTGCGGGCCGTACCAGCGATGATTTTTTCGGCGCCTTCAACACTTGTTGCGTTGAGGTCCGACATCTTTTGCTCTGCCAATTGGCGCAATTGTTTGCGGGTAATAGAACCCACTGCACCACGATTGGGGGTACCCGAACCACGTGTAATACCGGCTGCTTTACGCAACAAGTCGGACGCCGGTGGGGTCTTTAGCACAAAGGTGAACGAGCGATCGCTGTAGACGGTTATTTCTACGGGGATGGTGCTACCGGCCTGTGAGGAAGTTTTTTCATTGTATTCCTTCACGAAGGCCATGATGTTGATACCGTAGCTACCCAAGGCCGGACCGACCGGAGGTGCTGGGGTTGCCTTGCCGGCCGGCAATTGCAACTTTACGACACCAGTTACTTTCTTAGCCACAGAACTGCTCCTTATTCGACGCCTTTGGTTACCTGCAAGAAGTCGAGATCAACACGGGTTTCACGTCCAAAGAAAGATATCAAGACTCGTACACGACCGCGCTCTTGATCGATGGAGTCGACCACTCCTTCGAAGTCAGTAAAGGGTCCGTCGATTACCTTGATGGTCTGGCCCACTTGATAGGTGACCTTTACCTTGGGCTCGACCGTCTCCATTTGGCGCAAAATTGTCCGTACTTCTTGTTCATCAAGGGGTGACGGCTTGTTGCCGTTCCCGACAAAACCCGAGACACCTGGTGTATTGCGCACCAAGTACCACGCATCATCGTTCAAAACCATGCGAATTAACACATAGCCTGGGTAGACTTTGCGTAAAATCGTCCGGCGTTGGCCGTTTTTGATTTCTATTTCTTCTTCGGTGGGTACGATGACATCTGAAATGATGTGTTGCATTTCACGCTGGGCAATGCGATTAAGCAAGTTCCGCGTTACTTTGTTTTCGTAGCCAGCATAGGTTTGGATGACATACCAGCATAAGTTGTCTTGTGCAGGGATGTTGGTTGCTGCCGAAGAAGCATTGCTGTTATCTGACACTGATTCCTCCGCTTTCTGCGCGTTGTGCTACTTTGGCGAGACAAGCGTCTGCAAGTTGAGCAATGACCAAGCAAAGAGTGAATCGGCTGAAAAGAGCACTATTGAAGCAGTCAATGAAAGCACGACAACCACGGCGGTGAGGCGCATGGCTTCTTCACGAGTCGGCCAAGTGACTTTGCGCAGCTCGCTTTGGGTTTCGCGGGCAAACTTCATCGCGGCTGAATCTACAAGCCATTTCCACACACCATTTACATTGTTGTTCGCAGTGGTCATGATCATTTGCTTTCTGTGGGACAGTGCCCATTATTGACAAGATGATATGGAGTGGTGCAGCACCCTCAGGTGCCGCACCGCAACGATCAATTAGTCCGTAATCTTCGAAACGACACCGGCACCGACGGTGCGACCACCTTCGCGGATAGCGAAGCGTAAGCCGTCTTCGATGGCGACGGGGACGAGTAATTCAACGGCCATTTCGATGTTGTCGCCTGGCATAACCATTTCGACACCTTCGGGCAACGT
>CALQBW020000035.1 GCA_943328915.2 Singulisphaera sp. GP187
CTCGGTGCAGATCGGCTAGCACAACAAGGCCGCGATTGGTTCACATTCCCCAAAAACGGTGATATCGGCGGCTGCAAAGTCTTTGCGGAGACGGGGCATACCGTGTGTAGAGCTGTGCTCAATGCCTGGCGCAAAAGTGGGCTCAAACTCGACACACGCAACGCCGTCAGCGAAGCCGAAAGTTTAGCACTGTTTGGACTCCCCCTCTCAGACCTGCAAACAGAGACCATGTCCAATGGTCAACAATACCAAGTACAGTGGTTTGAGCGCGCCCGCTTCGAGCTCCACCCCGAAAATAGTGCGCCATACGATGTGCTGCTCGGCTTGCTGGGGAATGAGGTTGGTGGTGCGCCAGCACCGGCACCAGCAGCTACAGTACAAACGTCAGCACCGGCACCAACAGGTCCTGGCTCACAATATGTCCCTCTCCAAAAGCGCATGTTTGCATCATATATGCTGGAGAATTGGGGATATAAATTAGATGATTGGAAAACAGCCTGGGTAGTGAGTTCTGACTACGCACAAGGGCTTGCAGATAGTTCTGCTACCATACAATCTGCAGGTGGTTTGCGCACAAATCTCGTGCAACATTTAATCGTATCATCATCAATGCAATCTAGGTCGGGAAATCTATGGACAGTTGTCTACAGCATCACTGAATTCACAAATACTACTAGTGCAGGGATTATGTACTATGACATCAGCATTACTGACCATATCAATGAAATTGAAAACAAATCCTTCCCTGGACCATGTTTTGAACGCTGGGTAATCGGTATGTATAACGGTGCTGTTCCTGCTGGTGAACTGAAACTGTGGTGTGGCAATAAAGTACTCAACATTACTGTTGGTGGTTTTGGATCAACGGACGAGTTTATGCAACTCTTTGAGTCCATTACTCAGTTCTTTGTCGGCAGCTTTTATTGGTAACCCCCTACACGTCACACCAATCCCCCCTGCCACATCCATGCGACAGGGGGGATTCAGCGTTTGCCAAGCAACCACCTACTTTGCGCGGATGTTGGCGATGGCGTCACTAGATTGATCAAGCGTAATATTCTGCGCCTTTACTTCCCAGCATCATTCCATGAAACTCTGTCGGAAGTATGAAACCACAAGCGCATCTCCTTCTAGAGCGAAGATTGCACGGCGCCTGCGCGCCATGCAATACGTTGGACAGGTGTGCTTCCGCGCTTCCGTTCCTGCATGTAAGAAAAAGGGAACATATATTCACATATGGACTGCACAACGTGAGGATTTTTACAAAAAAATAGCAGATCCCCCTGCATACACAGGAGAATCTGCCCAACGCGCAGCGCTTACACCAAACGAATCTCGGTCTGTTCTTTCGACAAAAAGACCACACCGTCCGCAGTAACCAGCACATCCTCTTCGAGACCGACATAGCCCGCCGAGGTAACCACACCCAACTCGAGGGTATAGATGTTGCCAACCTCGATGAGCATATCGGGGGTATTGCCGTAGCGTTCCCAGCGTGGTCCCAGCAACGGGCCGCCGTCGTGACAGGCGCGCCCGAGTCCATGCCCAAAGGCGTGCATGTATTCGGGGTAGCCACCATCGACAATCACGTCGCGAGCCACTTGGTCGACTTCGTAGCCTTTTACGCCCGGGCGCAATGCTTTAGCACCTTCGCGGATGGCTTGACGCACCGTATCAAAGGCCCGTTGTATTTCGGGGGGCATGCCGGTTTCGCCTGGACGGCGCACATACCACAGACGTTGGATGTCAGAGCAGTAGCCGTCTTGTTGTACGCCGAGGTCGATATGCACAATGTGGCCGGGTTCGACTTTGATCTCAGCACTCGGCACACCATGTCCTACGGCCGAATTGGGGCCGCTATTGACGATGGGACAGCCATCCCAGGCCCAAGCGGCGGGCAAGCCGCGTTGTTTGAACTGATCATGGACGAAGTCGCCGATATCTTTTTCGCTGACACCGACACGAATTTGGGCCGTTATCAAATCGACGATATCTTCGGTGGTATCGATGGCGGCTTGGATGCGCGTAATTTCGCCGTCGGTTTTGCGCGACCGCAATGCGCTGAGCACCGGACCTGCGCTGACGAGGCGGCTGGCAAAGGGGGTATCTTTGAGGATGGATTGGAGCATCATGTACATGCCGACGGTCAAACCGTCAGAGGTTTTGTCGTCGACGCTGTAATTGAGTCCGATCGTGCGCGGATTCAGGGCGGTCAGTTGGGCAATCAAGGTCTCTTTGATGCCGGCATCGTAGCTAATGATGGTGGGGAAGACGCCGTAGCTTTCGACCCCTGGCACATCATAGCGCCCGACAATGGCGATGCGTTGGCCATTTTTGGTGAAAATAAATGCTGACGGCCAGGTGACATTGCTCCCGATAGCGAGTTCGATGCCGGGATCGGGCGAAACGACAGTCTCACGGGCAAACGTCAACCAACAATCGAGGTCGAATTCGTGGAGCAACGCAGCCGCTTGATCGGCTTTTTCGGTGTAAATCGACATTTAGGCGTTCCTTTCGTAATCAGCACTATGGGCAGCCATTGCCCGTTGATAGAGATCGGTATAGTGCACGGCGGCTGCCTGCCACGTGAAATCACTGGCCATGCCGCGGAGCATCAGTTGGAGCCACCGTGCCTGGTCGGCATAAAGCTGCAAGGCGCGTTCAAGCGCCTGCGCCAATGCCAGTGCGGTGGGGGTCACAAACACAAACCCGGTACCATCATTGGTGCGTGGTTGGTAGTCGCGTACGGTGTCACGTAAGCCGCCAGTCGCATGCACAATCGGAACTGTCCCATAACGCATGGCAATCATTTGACTCATGCCACACGGCTCTACTCGTGACGGCATCACAAACATGTCGGCACCCGCATAAATATGATGCGCCAATGCCTCGTCAAATGTCAACCGGAAGGCCACTTGGCCGGGGAAGCGGGCTTGTAATTCGATCAAACGGTCGTGGTAGCGTTGTTGCCCCGTCCCCATCACCACCAATTGTAGCGCATGAGTCCGCAAAAATGGTTCAATTATTTCGTCAAGCAAATCAAACCCTTTGAGGGTGGTCAAGCGCGAAATCACACTCACCACGGGGATGGTCGCATCAACCAGCAAGCCGAGCATCGCTTGTAACGCCGTCTTGCACGTCGCTTTGCCCGACAAATCAGCCGGGCTATATGGCGTGGCTAGATAACGATCACTCGAAGGCGTGTAGACTTCGCCATCAATACCATTGAGCACCCCGTACAAGCGGTCTCGCCGCCGCCGCAACAAGGCATCGAGACCATGCCCTGCATCAGGATCAAGAATTTCGCGGGCATAACTAGGGCTCACCGTATTGATGATATCGGCATAATAGATGCCCCGACCGAGCAATGTCACGGTGTCGTTCGGCGCAGTGCCCTCGGTGACTTCAAAGTCCCCGTGGGGCACACCGGCAATTTCGAGTACGCGATGGCCAAACACCCCTTGGAAAGCCAGATTGTGGATGGTCAGGAGTGACGCAGTCTGAGCAAACCAGGGATCGTCGTGCAACACCGTGCGTAACCAATTGGGAATAATGGCCGTGTGCCAATCGTGACAATGAATGACATCGGGTTTCCAATCAAGGGCTTTGGTTAACTCGAGGGCTGCCCGACAAAAAAAGACAAATCGGCGGTCATCGTCATCATACATCGACATGCCGTCACGATTGAAGTAAGTATCGTGTGCTACAAACCAGACCGGCACATCAGCAACCATCGTTGCCTGCACCATGGCATGGTCATAGCCGTCTTCGATGGGAACCGCCAACGTGGGAACGACGGTTTGCAAATCAAACCGTTCGGGGGCGATCCAACCATAGCGAGGCATCACCACACATACATCATGCCCTGCGGTGCGTAACGCTTTGGGCAAGGCCCCGATGACATCGGCGAGGCCACCTGTTTTGGCAAACGGCACCATTTCGCTGGCCACCATCAAAATCCGGAGCGGTTGACTCATACTAGCAACCCGATTATTGCCTGCGCCACCACGTCGGCAGGGCTACGTGCGTCGATGCGCTTGAGCATATGCAGCTGGCCAAAATAGGCAATAAGGGGCTGTGTAGTTTCATGGTATACCGCTATGCGATGCGCAACAATCTCTGGTGCATCATCGGGACGCATCGTAAGCGTGCCACCACGAGTGAGACACTCGGCAAGAGATGTAGGGTCGTCGACGTGGACGGGGATGGTCTCATTTGCGGTAACGCACATGCGGCGACCACTCAAGCGTTGCAACACTACGTCATCGGAGATGTCAAGCAAAGCAACCAAGGTGAGCGTACGTGAAAATTGCGCCAAAAAAGTCGGTAAATACTGGGCTTGCGACAAGGTACGCGGATAACCGTCAAGGATAAAGCCATGGGTCAAGGGGAGTGTCGTAATATAGGCGCCCAGGACTTGGTGCATGATGTCATCAGTTACCAAATTACCGTGGTCAATGGCAGCGGCAATCTGTTTGCCGAGAAGTGATCCTGTAGCTATTTCGTCACGTAACAACGTGCCGGTTGAAATTACCACAAGCGATAATATTGTGCCGACTTCATGCGCTACAGTGCTCTTTCCTGCACCAGGTGGACCAATCAACACAATATTTGCAACCGGCACAACGCCCATAGAAAACCTCGATTAGCATTTACGGCGTTGGGGTCGCAGCAGCAACAGCTGGGGTAGCGGTGGCAGGGAGTGCAGTCGCGGTCGGAAGGTCTTCGGGGCCAAACGTCGGGGCGGGGAGCGGAGTACGGTTGACCAACGACGGAATAATTATCGCTTGGCCTACCTGAATCTCTTCAGCCTTGGTAATATCGGGGTTGGCAGCCATGATGTCTTCGACAGTGGTCGAAAAATCTTCGGAGATTAAACTCAGACTATCACCTGCTTTGATGACATACATACCGCTCGGCGTTGGTGATGGCAAAATAGACAATGAATAGGCTGTGGCGGTAGCGTTAACATCGAGGGTTGGTGCGGGGGTTATATATAATACTGCTGGAACTGTTTCACGGGGCAATGATGCATCAGACGGGGTGGCACATGACACAAAAATCCCCAACATACAAATTATCATCGCTATGCGTAACGCATGCAAAAACCATTGTTTCATACGAATTCCCTGCTTACCTGATTCCGTGAGTAAAGTATACCATAGCCGATTACCTGCGCAGCCCATAGATTACCTAGTTAACGAATTGACGCTTCCATATGGAGCACCGCTGGACGAATTTGCAGGAAATGTGCATAATTCCTTAGTTCTTGCACCGAGAAAGCACCCGCAGCAATGTGCGTGGCAAGCATTTCTCCAATTGATACTGACAAGTCACGATTTTGCAATCGATCACGTCGCACCTGATGCGAAATCACAAGTTCAAGTTCGTCACGCGGATCAAGCCGTTTTGCAAACAACGAATAAGGGGGATGGACGGGCAATTTCGCATCATCACATATGCGGGTCAGGGCTAGGTTACGTTCTTTCTCATATGGGCGATCAATCGTCTTACCTTCGTGATACAGTGTACTCATATAGCGTGGCGGGTAATTCCCAATCCGCGCCAGGGCTTCAAACAATCGATTGCGATGGCGTTGGTTCAAGACATTCACATAGTCCCAATGCACAAAATCCGCCCCCGCAGCTACAATCATTTCAACCAACCGCATAAATGCATAGTCAGTATCGTTCAAATGAGGAATCAGTGGTTGGATAACCACACCTACCGGTATCCCAGCCTTTTTGAGTCGGGTAACCGTTGCTAAGCGCTCGATCGTCGCAACGTTTTTGTCTTCTAGCTTACTTTGGACCTCTGGCATGTGGCTAATAATTGTCACCATCACCATAGCAAATGAATGTTGATGAATTTGGGTAAGTAGTTCGATGTCATCGACGACATGCTGGCTTTTGGTCATAATGACCGTGGGCTGACCACAATCAGCCAACACACGAAGTACGCTGCGTGTACGATGGTAGAGTTGTTCTGCAGGCTGGTAAGCGTCACTCTCGGCGGTCAAACCAATTACCGCGCTACGGTGAATTGTTGCCAATTCAGACATAGCAACGTTGGCAATTTCGGGCATTAACCGAATTTGTTCGTTGAATGGGCGCAGATGACGGCCCCAACCATCACAATAATTACAACCATACTCACATCCTTCGTAAATATGGCTAGTGTAACGTGCCAATGTGATTGCATCGATGCGTGCAAGAGGAGATCCAAACAAATTCGCACGATGTATATCGACAACAAACATTGGCATGGTATTCCTCATTAACCGTACTGGAGTTGGTTATTTTTTGCGCTTCCGAGGCGTCAAATCGCGAGCGGCGTTTTCCATCAACAATTCTTCGTCAGTTGGGCCAATTGGCAGGTTCAGTTCAATCCGCCACGCTTCTATTTCTGCGGCACTTAATGGCACTTCCGGTTTTTCGTCATGAAATTCTGCTTTTGTATTGGTTTGCCGAAGCATCTGCTGGATAAACATGGCGTTTTTCATCAAACGCACACCGTATTGATTCGCAACATCAATGATTCGACGATCAGCACTGACCAGTGACCATTCTTTGGGTTTAGCCAAGCCTTTGATACGGCGGATAATTTGGGTATCAGCATCTTCTGGCGACAGAGCAAAATGACACGTCACGCCATACCCATTCAAATTTTGCGGATGACCATAGACACCTCTATCAAACACCACCAGAACTTGGCGGCCTTTTTTCGCAGTGGCAACCCGTCGCAACATCATTACTAATTTAAATTCGTCATCGTGGTCTGATAAATTAATATTTGGCACACTACCAATTAAATTATGACCATCAACAATAAAGTGCATAAGGTACTTCAAATAAAAACGGAGCCGCCCGTAGGACGGCTCCGCCACAATTGCATTCGGTTACGGTATCACAATCGACTTCATAGTGACAGGATCTTCGCTCCAGCCGGCCTCTTTGCCCATCCAGTCACGGGCGCGGGCGCGGAATTGGTATTCACCATTACTTGACGGCTGGAACAGTGCTTCAGACGCACCGGTCCCAGTTTGCCAGTTTATCCATTCACCGCCATTGAGTCGGTACGCAACATCAAACGAACTAATCCCGCTGACATCATCATTCCCACCCCAGTGAATCAAATACGCACCACCATCCATCGGGGCAATTTCTTGAACCCACGAAACGGGAGGCATTGTATCGTAACGTGGCACCCACATCACTGCGTCGAAACGGACGCCTTGGGCATCATCGCCCGTCACATCAGTTAATGTGACGCTTGACGTGCCGGGCGTTGCCATATTGTACATTCCCAATGATGCCCACCGTCCGCTCTGGAGGGATTGGTCGACCCAGACTTCACGTTCGGCGCCGTTTACATTGACTTTGTAGATTGCAGCCCGTGTCGCGGCTCGACCACACGGCGGGATAAACGCCATGGCTTCGTAATAGCCAATTTGATTTATTTGTGTCGACCACGTTGCAGTGTTTTCACCAGTAGTAGGATCAATCGTCCCAATCGTCCAATCGTGTTTGCCGTTCAAGCCACAGAAATTATCATACCAAGCAACTTTCGCTGCGCTCGTATATCCTGCACTGCCGTTGTCTACAATCACCGTACCTGGAGGATAGGCAGCATTGCCAACTGACGCATCGACTTGCCCTTGCGGACCGGGGTCGAGCCCCATCCACAAAAACGAAACGCGCACCCAGTCGTTACGGCGCATCCCCAAGCCATCCAAAAAGGCACCATCGGCAATATCTATGCCATTACCAAGCGTAACTTTACGTCCAAACATGTCAAGTCCACCATTATATCCAAACTGCACCGCTGCTTGAGCCATTGGCATGCCAACGGGCAGATCGCGATAAAATCGTCGTTCTGGTGTCCAGTATTCGTCGTTCGTATTCCAAGGACCAACATCCCATACCGGCAAAACGATACTTTTGTCTTCGTAGGTGACGCGGACTTGGAATTCATTGCCACCTTGGCTCGACAAAACCTTCCACGATGGCAACGCAACAAACCACGCACGCTCGGGAATACGATACCCATTGGCTGTACGCTTGCCAACTAATCCTTCACGGGTAGCACGGACCGTGTACGTGGGAGCATATCCTTGTTGAAACGCTGGTGGGGCCTGGGTCGGTTGTGGTGCCGCGCTATCGCTGTTTTGTGTGCCATCCGAAATAGGCGGTGCCTCTTGGGCACGCACCCCAAACGGTAACAGCATCAAAAACGTCGCCATGATACCAATAAATATCCCAACTCGATACCAACTTCGCATGTAATTCTCCATCAGGGATACATCACAAAAACGGAACCGTGATATATCACAAACCAAATTTATTACGCAATATGGACGAATCACACATCGCATACCTACTACAATACTGTTTAATTGGTGTTGCTGTCAAGCGATAAACATGACAGCAACATTAACAGCATAGGTAATCTATGAAGACAATTTATATATATTCCCAAAATCGACTATTTAATCAAAGGGACAAACGAACTATAAATTAACTTTGCGAAACCACCTATTGCCGGGCTAGCAACCGAATCGAGTAAGAATCCACCATTTTCAGCAATATCACGATATACGTAAATCGCCATCAAAAAGTGCTGTTTATCTGGGGTGGTTATGATTCCCACATCTGCCTGCATATCTTCTATCCAGCCACTTTTATGTGACACATAGGCATCCGCCGGCAATCCTGAAATTATACGAGAATTATCGGCATTATCATGCATCAACGCGAGCATTTCGTCACAGCGATCAGGATTCATCGTATCTGGGTATAATTTGAGTAATTCGCCTTTGGCTTGGCTACAGCGATAGAGCTCAGTAAAGACCTTTGACATTTCGGCAGGGGTTGTCCGCAACATCGGGTCAGCATCAGTATTGGGCGCTGGGCCTTCTATTTTGGGACCGGGAACAATGTCATATTTGAGCACGCCCACCAAAAAATCACGTCCTTCATATGGCAGGTTTTGGTAAGTATGCGCTAGCCCCAAGGATTTGAACATTTTGTTCATATCTTGGGTCCCGAGATACGCCGCTTCGGTACCATCGCCATCTACACTCGTGGCTAGCATTTTGTTGGCAGCAAGATTGTCACTATCGACAATCATCCGTTTCATCCAACTCTTTTGTTTATCATTAAATTCTTTAATTTTTGAATATGCATGAATCAAAATCGGCACTTTCATCACACTCGCGCCAGAAAAGACACTTTTTTCATTTAATTGTGTAACCACTTCATCGGTGTCAAGGTTATAGACATAGACACCCACAATCCCTGGCCATGCTTGCGCCATTTGAGTGACCGCACGTGTTAGTTGCTCGGGGGTTGGCTGCACGGGAGTCGTTGACAGTACCAGCGGCAACGTCACCGAAATTACATTACTTGCCAAGGCAGAGGTAATACTTTGTTCGGCACTTTTAGCGTCGATTGATTTCGCCACGTCACTGACAAATTGCACATTAAACGGGTCATCACTTTGGGTCACGGTAATTCCAGAAGTTGCGGTAATCGTAGTATTGAGTGTGGCAATTTGTTGCTGGATTTCATTATTATCGAAGCGAACCTCGGGATCGACATGCGAATTTACGCTTGCATGCATAAGTACATCCGCTGTTGCTTGTTGGTCAAGGGCAACGGTGAACGTCAAAGTATGGGTGATATCACCGGTCATTACCGTTAATTCCCGCTTTGGCAACGTCATAGTTGCCAACGTTGTGGTTACTTGCGCAAGGTTCATCCCCGAAAAAGGGACTTCATTGACAAACACACCCTTTGCCACAGTCGGTTCGGATGTTGGCACCGGGGCGATTGTAGTGGTTGGCACAATCTGCGCTGCCTGACCACAGCCTACCAATAACCCCAACACAACCAACAAGAACCACTTCGATTTTTTTTGCATATACTGCATTTACTGTTTACCTGTTAGAATATTCCTCTCTAAAAGTTATCATACATTAAGCAATGATGCAAAAACGTGGGGCAGCGTCCGGACGCTACCCCACGTTTTAAGATGTTTTTGGGAAAATGGACGTTAGCGGTTGTCACTTTTGAGTTCGAGCCACGCCATTTCGGCCGTAGTCAGACGAACTTCGCTGGCAGCGACATTCGCTTTGTATTCTGCCGAAGTCTGACATCCCACCAACGCAAAGATATTGAGAGGATAGCTCATGACATACGCAGTGGCGATTTGAGGAATGCTCAAGCCTCTTTCATCGGCCAATTGTTGCACGCGGTCTAGTCGCTTGAAGTTATCGTCATTGGCATATACCGTGACTGCCAACTTATCGAGGTAGCTCTCGAACGTGCTGATATTGTCGCGGCGCAAGCGCCCCGAAAAGAACCCACCGGCCAAGCTTGACCAAGTAAACAACGGTAATTGCAATTTACCATAATAATCACGAGCAGGAGCCTGATCTGCTGCGCTTATGCTCACACACCCGTCCCAGGGTGGGCAGTTTTGTACCGCCAACGTAAAGTTGGGGCTACTGGCAATGAAGGGAGCCAAACCGTGTTTGGACGCATATTCATTGGCTTCGGCGACACGGGTATGGCTCCAGTTTGAGCCACCGTATGCCAAAATACGACCAGCCTTGAGATGATCGTTGAGTGTTTCGACGATGGGTCCAACGGGGACCGAAGGATCGTCACGGTGCAGCAAATAAATGTCAATGTGGTCGATTTTGAAACGTGCCAATGAATCATAGATATCACTGGTGATATCCCACGGTGTGACGCGCTTACGGTCTTGGCTGAGGTGGGCACCTTTGCCGATGATGTTGACTTTGTTGCGGTTGCCACGTTCGTGCAACCAACGCCCAAAGGTGCGCTCGTTGTCGCCACCACCATAGACATGGGCAGTGTCAAATGTGTTGCAGCCGGCTTCGAGGACTTCGTCGAGCAAATGAAAACATGCAGGGACATTGTCGGACGAAATCATCACGCTCCCTTGGACCAAGCGTGATACTGGTTTTTCGATTCCAGGAATCTTACCGTATTTCATTGTTGTTCCTTTTCAGTATACACAAACTGACTATTCCATTGGGTAACGCAATCCCCACGCTGCCCGAATTCGATCCATAGCTTCCATTGTGTGCATGGTATCGCTCCAGGTCATAATATTACTTTCGATGCGTTTTTCGCGCAACAATCGCCCTACTTCTGCGGCTTCATAATGATAGCCATTACCGTCAAAGGGGATTTCGATGACTTCGCTTTTACCACCGCGGGTAAGTGTCAATCGTTTACACGCAAACCATGGTGACTCGAGGCGAATCTGACCTTCGGTGCCCATAATTATGGCTTCCATCGGAGTCGATGTGCGTACGCCCGTTGAGAAGTAAGCTATACGTCCATTTGCAAAGCGCATCACTGCGGCGCCTTGCTCATCGATACCGGTCGAACCGATTTCGGCGAACCCAGTGGCAGCGATTGATTCACCAAGAATCATGACCGACAACGACACACAATAGACTCCGACATCAAGCAACCCACCACCTGCCAAATTACGGTCAAACAAGCGACCGCTGGGATTGACTTCGGTGCGAAACCCAAAATCGGATTGGATCATCCGCACATCGCCAATCGCACCGTCGTGAATTAAAGCCACTGCCTTGCGAACGATTGGCAAAAAGCGCGTCCACATGGCTTCCATCAACGGCACGTTGGCTGCTTTTGCGGCATCTATCATTTTCTGTGCTTGGGCAGCATTAACCGCGAAAGGCTTTTCACACAATACTGCTTTACCGGCTGCGATACAGCGCAATGAATCTTCCATGTGACTCGTATGCGGCGTAGCCACATAAATCGCATCAACATTGGGATCATTGGCGAGGGCTGCATAGGTGGCATGAGCGCCGGCTACATTGTACTTACTCGCAAAGCGTTGGGCTGATTCGGCAGTGCGTGACCCAACTGCTACGAGAACCGCTTCGGGGTCGGCACGCAACCCTTCGGCAAAAATCCCAGCAATGCGACCCGTACCCAAAATCCCCCAACGAATTGGCGCTTTCGTCGACATTGACCACTCCTTGGTAATTAGATTCCTGATGTCTGATGACCAGCATATTGTACAACGAATTCACTCCCACGTGCAGTACGTTTCTCATGAACATTCTCACGAAGCAGTGATCGAAATGGTACATCCAAGTGAATTTTTGGTCTACCGTATTCAATTTTTGTTGCGATAATCATACGAAACTTCTATATGACATCGCATACTGTTATAAAAAACCACTGTCACAAGACGTTTGTGACAGTGGTTCTTGAATTGCGTAAGATTTAACTGATGACTTGACTGACGACGTCGATATTGGCTTTACCACCGTAGAAGTCCCACCATGGCTTTGCACCCTTGGCAAGCACTTCGTTGAGCGCTTTGACATTGGTGACACCGCGGTCGAGCAACCATGCTTCAAGTGCGGCTGCACCTTGGGTTGCATAGACTGGGACGCCATCTTGCCAGGTAGCACGACCACACAACACGCCCGAGAAATTGGTACCGGCTTGGGCAGCAATTTCGAGGGTTTCACGGAAGATTTCGTCGCTCACACCAGCACTCAAGTAGATAAATGGTTTGCCAGCGGCTTCGCCAGCTTCACGGAAGTAGCGCATTGTTTCTGGGATGGTATAAGCAGATTGGCCTTTGAAGGCGCGGGTGCCTTGGACATAGGCAATGTTGACCGGCACTTCGACTTTAAGGATATCAACACCATAGCGGGGCTTTGAGAATTCTTGCATGTAAGCAGTGACGTATTTCGGTTTGGCTTTTGCAAATTCAAAGCTCTTTTCGTCGCCGAGGTTGTCGTCATATGCCAATGGTTCTAAGAAGAAGGGAATGTCGTTGGCGGCACATTCGGATCCTACGCGTTCGATGAAAGCGTGTTTGATGTCGTTGATTTTGGCATCATCGAAGGCATTGTAATACAGGAGGATTTTGACGCCATCACCACCCAACTCAACGATTCGTTTGACGCTCCAATCTGACAATAAATCAGGTAAACGTCCTTTGACACTCACATCGTAACCAGTTTTTTCATAAGAAACCAGTACACCGGAACCTGGTTGGCGCGCTTTAATCGCTTCCAAACCAAATTCAGGATCCATCAAAATAGCGCTGGAATGTTGGGTCAAAATGCGGGTTACGATCGATTTGAACGTACTCAAATCTTGGGCGCTAGCCGTACCGTTTTCGCCCCGGGCTTTGGCAATTGATTTTTGCAATGAACCGCGCTGATCTGCGGCTGCAGCGGCAATAACGCCGTTGGCATCGGCACAAGCCAATAGATGATTGTACTTGCCCTTGGTCATGTTCACTTTGGTCACCACAGACTCCTCGTGCCACAATGGCAGCTACACTACAATATAGGAATATACCCCATAGACCACCGTCGTGGCCAAAAGCGTCCCTGCAATCACTTGCCCGAGTGTATGGTTGCGCGTGTGCAACCGCGACCAAGCAACTGCGACGACGATGCACCAGAAGACGGCTCCGAGGCTGCGCGATTGCAACGTTGCAATTGCCGCCACGGCAGCAATCGCCGAAGCGTGCATACTGATTTTCCACCATAAATTCACAATACCGCACAACGTAGCAATCAACAAGAACGAGGCTGCGAGCGCGAGTACTGAAGCCGGTGCATTATACACAGAGAGGATAGTTACAGCAACTATCATCGAAATCCCACCTAACAAAAATGCTTCATTTCGTTCTTGCCGATGGGACATTTCAGGGTCGCTGAGTCGTCCTTGGGCAAGCCGAATTTCATACAAAATCACCACGGGGATAATCTGGATGCACATGGTGATCAACACCCATTTTGCCCCAGCTGCAAAGCCTTCAGGGACATGTAATGCGGCAATCAAGTTGCTTGCAAGCACGGCAAACAACGGCGAAAAATATTTGGAAACAACTAACGCTACCCGATCACGGGTGCTATGCGCTTCTAACATGATTTGTGGTGATGATTCAACCGGTTGCGACATACGTTGCTATTCTCCCAATGTCATTTTGCGCACAAGCGCTCATATTGCTGGAGCACCTGTTGGGCTGCAGATTCCCAACCAAAAAGGGTAGCCTGCTTTGGCCCATTTGTGCGCAACGTCGCGCGGATTGTTTGATCAACTGTCAAAGCCACTAATTGGGTCGCCATCATATCAATATCGTTGGGAGCAACTTGCAAAGCTGCCGTTCCGACAACTTCAGGCAAACTCGACACATTCGACACCATTGTCGGGGTACCACAGGCCAACGCTTCGAGTGGTGGTAAGCCAAATCCTTCATAGATTGAAGGATAGACAAATCCCCACGCGAGATTATACAACGCCGGTAAATCTTTGTCATGTACAAAATCGATAAACCGCACCCATTCACTGATGCCGAGCCGTTCTGGCGTCGCAATAATATCCTCAAACATCCACCCTTTGCGGCCAAATACCACTATTGGTGGCATATCAGGGACTATTTGACGGGCTTTGACATAGGCCTCAAACAAGCGCACATAGTTTTTGCGCGGCTCAAGAGTGCCCCCCGTGAGCAAAAACCGTTCTGGTAACGCATATTTTGCCCGAATCGGTGCGATTACTGATTCATTCAATGGCACAAATTGTTGCCCTACCGCTGCGTAGACCACTTCAACCCGATTTGGTGCAATCTGGAGTAAATTGATTAAATCATTTTTGGTCGAATGCGAATCTGCAAATATCGCTCGTGCACGGGCTAGCGAAGGCGGGACAGCTTCGGTCAGATATCGTGCCACCCCAGGCACTGCGCATTCAGGATGAACAAGGTATGACAAATCGTGGATGGTCACAATACCGGGCATGCGTGTCGGCGGTAAGACAAAATCAGGGGCATGCACAATGTCAATTGCCCCCGCAAGCCATTCGATACGCAAGGGAACCTTAATCCGGTGCCAAAACTGGGTAAGTCGACGTGGCGGTAATGGGATGGCGCAAATCCTCGTACCTACCCGTAGCGCTACTAATTCAGCGATATCTGCGTGGTATGGTGGTTTTTGACCGGGCCATCCTGACGCATAAAAAAGAACAAATTGATACTCAACCGGCGCAGCAATCAGCACCGCGCGAATTAATTCACGCGTATAACGCCCAATACCGGCACCTTGCCAGGCACCAGCCGTATAATCAATGGCCACACGCACCGTCATCGCCGTTTACTCACAATATACAAAATCGTCCCTAACATAATAATGCTCCAGAAGTTGATTAATCGATCGAGCAATGTAACGGCTAAGGCGACATGCCGTGTCACATGCACCATCGTCACCAGCACTGCCGTCACAGCTCCTTCGACCAATCCCAAACCTGCCGGCGTGAAGGGCACTACCGTGAGTAACGACGAAGCCAATGACACAAAAATCACCAACGATAATGGCAATGTCAACCCGAGATTGTGCATCGAAACGATGACAAAATAGAGCCGGCACCCTTCAAGCAACCATATTAACAACGTCAACCCAATCAACCCGGGCAAAATTCGGGGATGAAATGATTGCAATGCAGTGCCCGAAAACTGGGTATAGCGCTCTTGGAAGCGTGCTGGAATATACCGCTGAACAATTGGACCTAACCAACGCATACTAATCAAAACGCTGACAATCACGGCCACGAGCCCAGCCCCAACCCAAAACAACCATTGCATTTCCGGAGGGACATGTGTGCCAAACAACATCATCCCCGAGAGAAGTAAAAAAGTAAATAAGCCCAACATGTCGAGGAGGCGTTCGGCAAACACCGTGCCGATCGTCGCCGAAAAAGAGACTTCGCCATTATGTTTGAGCAAATAGCCACGATAGACATCGCCCAACTTCGCAGGCACTACACAATTCACAAACCAAGAGAGGTATATGTATTCCATCAAGGCGGGTAATGATGCCCAACTCTTGCGCGCAACGACAGGTGCTATACCTGCATGTTCGATCAGCATACGCCAACGCAATGCCCGCAAGGGAAACGTCAAATAAAAGACTCCCAATGCCACAAACAAATATTTGACATCTGTTTCACGCATCGTCGCCCAAGTATCTGCCACGCTGACATCGAGACTCCGAAAAACGAAAAATATCAAGGCTCCCGCTAGCCCAAAAGACAACCATGTGCGCGGCCGGCGCAAGGCATCTAGCAACGAAAATCCGCGTTCACTCGTGGTATTTTTAGCATCCATGTTCACTGCGATACCAATCCCAATATTTGGCCAACCCGCGAGCGAGTGGCGTTTGCGGTTGAAAATTTAGCAATAACTGGGCGCGGTCAATCCGCGCAAACGTCCGTGGCGGATCAGCAGCCGGAAGTGGTTGGGATTCGATTTTGGCAGTAAGACCTGTAATCTGCTCCAACACCCGTACAAATTCAATCAATTCAACCGGGGCAGAATTGCCCAAATTAAAGACTTCAAACGGCAAATCACAGGTCAATGCAGCGAGGACCCCCGCCACAACGTCGCTCACATATGTCCAATCGCGAAAGACACCTTCACCACCATTAAACAACGTAATCGGGGCACCTTGACGCATTTTGTCAACAAACAAACTGGGAGTCATATCGGGGCGACCACGCGGACCATAGACCGTAAAAAAACGTAATACCCGCGTCGGAACGCCGTATTGATAGTGGTACGTATATGCCAGCAGTTCCGCCGCGCGCTTGGTGGCAGCATAGGGTGACAATGGACGGTCGGCGGTCTGGGACTCATCCCATGGGGTTGGCAAGGCACCGTAAACCGAAGAAGTAGAGGCAATAATCATCCCTTTGACTGCATAGCGACGCGCCAAATCAAGAATATGCATGGTTCCGCGTACATTGACTTCTTCGTAGAGCAGTGGGTGCTGCACCGAATACCGCGGGCCTGCCATCGCGGCTAAATGCGCCACGTGGGTTGGTTTGAAAGTGGCGAATACGTTTGCCAATGCATCGGTATCACGAATATCACCAGTAACCACAGTGAAATTAGCGTTGGTGAGTGCAGAAATTAAATGCCGCCGTTTGCGATCAGGTCCATAATAGTCGTTGAAATTATCAAACGCCACTACTTTTTCGCCACGGGCAAGTAACGCATCTACCACATGGCTGCCAATAAATCCCGCACCACCGGTAACCAAATAGGTCATACTTTTTCCTCCCGACCTGCCGGAGCGAATCGCATCGCCACTCCCGCCAACCCCACCACCGCAGCAGTATGTAGCGGCAAATAATTCACCTGTAAATACTCAAAGCACTCATGTACTGCAACTGCTGCCATCGTACCACAGGCGGCAATTGCCACCCAATGCGCAACCCCTGGTACCCTTGTGGTACGCCATGCCCGACGCCATTGCACCACCCACAAGGTTACGTAGGCGAATAAGCCCAAAATCCCTTGCTCTGCGGCAATTTGCACATAGGCGTTGTGCGCATGTCCCCGTGAAATCAGCCAACCCATCCGGGCAACATCTGGATATACTCTTGTAAAACTTCCTGGCCCAATCCCTAGGACGGGAGCACTTAGCCACATTGACAGACCCGCCTTGAACTGGGCTGCGCGTTCCACCGCCGCATATACCGTTGGTCGTTGTTGTGCTGCGTCTCTGGTAATATCGGGGGCACTAAAAATCTGGGTAGCACTGCCGAGGCGGGAACCAAAAGGGTCTGGGACAAATTGCCAGCCTCCTGCCAACACAAACGCCACCATTAAAAGTAACACTATTCCTCCCCGACGCCACCATCCCCCGACCAACCAAAGGATTATCAATACTCCCGCCACCGCACCTATCCACGCCCCACGAGAAAATGACAACAATAATGCAACGCTAATTATGCCTAAAGACCCCACCAAGGGCCATACGAAGCGACTCTTTTGCTGCCACGCAACCAACATAAGGCACAACACCAAAGGCCATGCACCATTCAGGTAACCAGCAAATGAATTGGGCTGGCCAATTGTGCCAAACGCACGCGTGTATTGTGAATTTGCGATATGAAAGGCGGCTGGACCGACACCTCGTACGCTTTGAAACAACGCAAACAGCGCTTCGCATGTCGGTGCCAAAACAAGCACGCTAACCAACAATGCGACATCTTGCCATCGTCGTGGGATGACATAAACCAAATACCCGACCAACAACGCCAACCCCCAGCGGCGGATTTCGTCGACTCCGTTCCGCCAGCCCGCAGGAGCAAAACCACTTGCGAGACAGAGCATGGTCAACATCAATAATCGCGCCGGCGTCGTTTCGTCAACGGGCCAACGCTGCCAACGGCGTAGTTGCCACGTAAGTACCAACGTTGCAAATAACACCACGGTAGCAAGCTGTGAATGACTATAACCGGCTAGCATCAGATAATCTTGCATCGGCACGGCAATAATGGCATAAATAACTCCCCACATGATGAGTGGAGTCTGCCATAGCACACGCTGCCAGACCGATGCAGTGATCATGCCAATTCTCCCAACAGTTGGAGTTGTTTACGGAACCATGGAATTGTGCGTTGTAACCCATCTTGCACTGATACTTGTGGTTCCCAGCCGAGGATGGTTCGCGCCCGCGTAATATCGGGCTGACGTACCTGTGGGTCATCTTTGGTGCGCAAATCTTTACGAATAATCCCTGCCTGATTGCCGGTGATTTCGTTGATAATTCGGGCGAATTCCTCAATCGTGCGCTCTTGCGGGTTCCCGATATTGACCGGTTCGGTGAAATTACTCTGGAGCAGTCGGTAGACTCCTTCGACCAAATCATCGACAAACTGGAAGGAACGTGTTTGGCTACCATCACCATACACAGTCAGTGGCTCACCTCGCAACGCTTGTTGGATAAAATTGGGCACCACGCGACCATCTCGCAAGCGCATCCGCGGTCCATAGGTATTAAAAATTCGCACAATACGTGTGTCGACACCATGGGTGCGATGATATGCCATCGTCATCGCCTCGGCGAATCGTTTGGCCTCATCGTAAACACCCCGAGGGCCGATCGGATTCACATGCCCATAGTATGCTTCAGTCTGGGGATGAATCTGGGGATCGCCATACACTTCCGATGTCGAAGCCAACAAAAATCGCGCTTTTTTTTCTTTGGCAAGTCCCAGCACTTTGTGTGTACCAAGTGCCCCTACTTTGAGCGTCTGGATAGGTAATTCGAGATAATCGACAGGTGATGCTGGTGAGGCAAAATGCAATATTGCGTCGAGGGGACCATCAATATAAATGTAATCAGTCACATCGTGCTTCATAAAACGAAATCGGTCGTGCCCAAATAGATGCCCAATGTTGTCGGCACTTCCCGTGATTAAATTATCCATGGCAATGACCGAATGCCCTTCGGCCAAAAAGCGTTCGCTCAAATGCGATCCGAGGAATCCCGCTCCACCAGTTATTAAAATCCGCATTCCATCAACCTTTATGTAAAATTGAAATTCTGTCGTACATCATTATTAACAAAAAACCAAGACTAGTAGGCACCTCGACCAGACATGACGGTTGGTATTGTCTGAGCCACGATGCGCAAATCCATCAACAACGACCAATGTTCGACGTAATAAATATCAAGCCGGACCATTTCTTCAAAAGTAGTATCACTCCGGCCTGACACTTGCCACAACCCGGTCAAACCTGGTTTGGCAGCCAAGCGGCGCAAATGCCATGCTTGATAGCGCGCGACTTCGTCGGGGGTGGCAGGGCGCGGCCCTACCCAGCTCATTTCGCCGCGGGCAATATTCCATAGCTGTGGCACTTCATCGAGGCTTGTCCGACGCAAAAATTGCCCTACCCGTGTTCGCCGTGGGTCGTTCCTGATTTTGAAAATAGGGCCATCGGCTTCGTTTTGGGTAATCAATTCTGCTTTGCGTGCCTCGGCATCTTCAACCATGGTGCGGAATTTAAAGACTTTGAAATGACGGCCATCGATCCCCACTCGCGTTTGCGCAAAGACAATCGACCCGGGTGAGTCGATTTTGATAGCGATGGCGATAATTGCGGATAACAACAACACCAATGGACTAACTACAATCGTCAA
>CALQBW020000036.1 GCA_943328915.2 Singulisphaera sp. GP187
CCATTCCCGGTGCATCATTGATTCTCGATACTCGGCTTCCGTAATTGATACCCGCGGATGTGAGGGGGGCATACGGTGTACGCGCCGAATGTTCCCCCTTGGTGCGTTGTATAATGCGAGTAATACGGCGAGAGGAGCGGGTGTGGTTACACAATTACGACGACGCATCATTATTTCATTGATTATTGGGGTTGTAGTAGTAGCCATATTGGGATTGGCCGGTGATATCGGTCAAGTCGGTGTAAGTTTTCAACGTTTTGCCTGGGATACTATGCCGGCCATTTTGGGTTTGACGGCGATTAATTATGTTTTGCGCTGGCTCAAATGGGATATTTATCTGCGCCATCTCGGTGCAGGCACTGGCGTCAGTCGTGGTGATAGTGCATTATTGTTTACCGCAGGAATGGTGATGGCAGTCACTCCAGGTAAAGTCGGTGAAGTACTCAAATCATATTTACTGCGACGCATCAACCAAACCCCTGTCAGCACATCTGCGCCGATTATCGTCGCAGAGCGGATGACCGACGGGATTGCCATGTTGCTGTTGATGGGGAGTGGCTTGACGCTCTACCCACCGGCCATGCTATTATTTTGGGTTTTAGTTTGTGCCGCAGTCATCGGTATTGGGGTGCTCCAATCTGCAACACTTGTCAACCGTTTACTCAAACTCATCGCCCATACTCGGTTTGCCCAGCCAATCCAAAACGCGTACGAATCAAGTAAATCTCTTTTGGGCTGGAAAATGCTGACTGGTGCTACAATCATCAGTGTAGTGTCATGGTTTAGTGAGTGTGTGGCGCTCGTGTATGTGCTTAAAGGACTCGGGGTAGTCCCGACCTGGTTATTATTGCAACAATCGACCTTTATTTTTGCGGCTTCGACATTGTTTGGCTTGGTATCATTACTTCCTGGTGGGCTTGGCGTATCAGAAGCATCTTCAAGTGGCTTGTTGATATGGATGGTGCCAATGAGTCCTGCCGCAGCGGCTGCTGCAACAATGTTGATCCGGTTCGGGACATTATGGTTTGGGGTGTTGTTGGGAATCATTGCGCTGACGTGGTTTTCACGGCGCTATCAGAGCACCGAAGGAGAAGAGGCATGATACGTTGGCTTGGTGGAATTTGCGTAGCGCTCCTCGGGCTCATTTTCTTAACTGGCTGTAGTACTGCACCCGTACTTAGCAATGTAAGTTTGTCAGCAACGACATTGATCCCGCGTGGCGCAGAAGAATCGGTAGGATTGTCATATACCATCGGCCAAACGGCTATTGTTTCGGTAGCGCTGGTCGATGCCAAAGGCACACGCTATGTGTTGCGTAGCGATGTCAAACGCACTGCGTCGAACATTCCATTTCAGCTCCGTATCGATGGTACAGCTCCAAATAACGACCAAGTATGGCTGCAACGAGCCTTACCAAGCGGTGTCTATCAAGTGGTTGTCACTGCGACGACCCCTGCAGGCATCAAAAACGACGCTCAAGTAGATTTGACCATCAAAAGTGCCGATGCTCCGCCCCCAATGATCGAAAATCTGTTGTCGTTCCCCACCACCATTTCACCTAACGCTGACGGACGCAACGACGTCACCGAAATCACCTATCAACTGCCGGTGACGGCCACCGTTGACATCACCATTGCCACACCCGATGGCCGCACTTTGCCATTCGTTACCGGCGAGCTTACTAGTCCCGCACTGCATCGCCAAGTTTGGAACGGCAAAACCACCGACGGGCTTATTTTGGACAACGGCGTGTATACGTACACCATCCGTGCCCAAGATTTATACGGCAATATCGTCCAAAAAAGGGACCAAATCACCATCGAATCGAGTGGTCAACCACAGGCGCTTATTACTTACACCTATATGGCACCACAGCTCCTTGAGCTCGGCGATGTGCTGACGGTGACGATGCGTATCAAAAATACCGGCACCGTGCCGATTCGCACATATGGTCCGGCATCAGGGTATGAATATTCCACCAACGATGCGTTTTCGTCCATAGCAGATGGCAAATATGTTGCCAAGTCAGGTGGATTTTGGCGGATTGGGGTAGACTGGGATGCCAACGCTGGTGGTGCTGCCAAACGCTACCCATACCGTTGGGCGATTACCCCTCGTCCCCCGGCACAATGGAAGATTCCCTTTGTCGAGGATGAATTCTTACCTGGCGAAGAATGCGAAATCGTCGGACGCATTCGCATCAAACAACAAGAAACCAAGATGGGATTCTTTGTCGGGCTCATTCAAGATGGCGTTGGCTTCTTCCAAGACAAAACCGGTCGCACCATTATCAAAGTAGGTTTCTAGCCCTGGCGTTCATACCACACACAAATCCCCCCTTGCCGAATATGGCAAGGGGGGATTTGTTGCAAAACTATTGCATTACCATGCCGCCGTCACTGTTAAACGTTTGACCGGTGATGTAGGCGGCTTGTTCAGACGCCAAGAAAGTGACCAAACCAGCGACATCATCAGGCGTGCCGAGGCGACCGAGCGGTATTTGTTTGATGAGGGCTTCTCGGGTTTCGGGACCAAGTGAAGCGGTTAATTCGGTATCGATAAACCCAGGTGCCACGGCGTTGACCGTAATCGTCCGTGACCCAATTTCACGAGCTACCGATTTGGTGAAACCAATTATACCGGCTTTGGCGGCAGCATAATTGGCTTGACCAGCATTGCCCATTAACCCGACCACAGAGGTGATGTTGATAATCCGTCCCCAACGGACCCGAGTCATTGGGCGTAGCACCGCACGTGTGCACAAAAAGAGCCCACGCAAATTAGTGTCCATCACGGCATCCCAATCATCGTCTTTCATGCGGAGCATCAACGTGTCACGCGTTATCCCGGCATTGTTGACGAGGATGTCAATTCGCCCAAAGCGTTCATTGACTTCTTTAAATAAGCGCTCGACGTCTTCACCTTTGGCGACATCGGCTTGAATGGCCACAGCCTGACCGCCTGCTGCCACTATAGACGCCACTGTTTCGTCGGCGGCAGCCTGATTACCACGATAATTCACGACCACTGTCGCACCAGTAGTCGCAAGGCTCAAAGAAATTGCCCGACCAATCCCCCGAGAACCACCCGTTACCACCGCAATCCGATCATTCAGACGAATCTGCATGCGCACACTCTCCTTTTTATCTATGGCTGTTACATTTGAATTATCGCGAAATTTCGAACAACGTATCGCCGTCGATCAAGACAACTGGTTTGTCTTTGGCACCTTTGACCGCACCACTAGCAAATTCAGTGGAAGTAACCACTATTCCTTTGGCAATTCCTGCACGTTTCATCTCTTGCAACAGACTTTCGATCACTCCGGTGGTAACTTTTTCGGAAACGACACAACGAATCTGCCATACTGCATCTTGGTAGTCGTACCACAAATCAACATAGCGATCTTTATCGGTGAATTTGTATTCACGCAGGCTATAACCTTTTTTCTTGAATAAATTATTAACGTACCAGCCAAGTTGCGGCAACATCAAACCACGAATATCACTGACTTCACGAATTGCCCCGGCTCGTTCGAGGGTGCCGCCACGTGAAGCTGTTTGGTTCCGCGCTTCGCGGTTGCGTTCTTCCATGCGGCCGGTCGTAATAGTCCCAAATGTGCAAAATGCAATCAATGAAAACGAAATAAAACCACTAGCCGTCAACCATGTGCTCATTGGCGTCACAGAAGTCGGTGACAATTGCGCAACCATGGCCTCGTTGCCCGTAAGGAAGATCAACACCGCAAGCAAGGTTGTACTCGTAATCGCACCGATAATCCCGGTCATAAACCCATACAAGCCATAAAAGCCTTTGGCACTGCGGGCCAACAACAAACCGACTGTTACTGGTACAACCCCAGCCACCACGGCGAGGACGTTAGACTGTACCAACGAAATGGGCATTAACAACCCGGCGCCGACGCCATACAGGATGACCGTCATCCAATTAAGCGATCGAAACCCCTGTGTGAGGTATTCGTTCGCCGGCATAGTCAAACGGGTCCAATTTGAATTTGGTTCTTGGTTCATTGTTTTTCCTGTGTATGTGAAGGCGAAATCAGGGGATTGTCGCGTAACAACAATTCATCAACGGCACTGCGCAAATGTGCGATATCTGCGAACGACAAATAAACCGATGCAAACCGAATATATGCAACTTCATCGAGCTCACGGAGCAAGCGCATTGTCACATCGCCCACTACGACCGAAGACACTTCAGATTCGTATGTAGTAAGCAACTCAGACTCAATGTCCGAAATAAGTTGTTCGACTCGTTGTGCTGCCACAGGACGCCGGTAGCATGCGGTCATCACGCCACGCATCAATTTATCACGATCATACGGCTCACGTTCGCCGTTTTTCTTTACAATCACAATACTGACAGATTCTACCCGTTCATAGGTGGTAAAACGCTTGCCACATTGATTGCAACGGCGACGACGGCGTATTGAGTTGCCGGCATCGAGTTTGCGGGTGTCAACAACGTCACTTTCTCCATGAGCACAATACGGACAACGCATGACCCCTCCATTATACCAATTCCACCATCACCCTAGTCGAACCCACATATCGACATTATGTTGCTTCTATTGTACGGACAACAACCCGATGTCACAAGTAATGATCGCCGTTTGTAAAAAAGTGGTCCCTTCAATGAGCTCCTGATTCCCCCACAAAATCACACCGCACCCACAAATGGAGCGGTGTGATGAGCATAAACCGAATTGCCTAATTAAATTGGGGCAACCAACGTGCTTGGACTGACATCAATTCATCCACCATGCTACGGATTTGGTCAAGTGTGGCAACTGCTGATGTCAAAGGATCAAGCATTACCGCGTGATACACGGCTTCACGGTCACCTTTTATGGCTGCTTGGACAATCAATTCTTGGACGTTGATATTGGTGCGGTTGAGTCCGGCAAGTTGCGCCGGATACTGTGCAATCGGCGTTGCTTGGATGCCATTGCCATCAACCAAACACGGAACTTCGACACAACACCCATTGGGTAAACTGGTAATCAAACCTCGATTGGGAATGTTGCCGTTGATACGAGTAGGCACGTTGGTTTCGATGGCTTCGATAATATGTGAACCGTATTCGTGTGAACGAATTGACGGGATGTCACGTGCGCCTGCAATCATGGCTTGCCGTTCGTCGGCAACCTTGACTTCTCGTTCGAGACAATGGCGTAAATAACCACCGGTGCGGCCATTGTCGAACCAGTGATCGTCTGGGCTCGTGAATTTGGGCACCAGCATGTCATTTACCATCGCAGCCGTTTTTCGGAAGTATGGGTAGTATTCGCTGGCATGGCCACTTGACTCTGTCACAAAATACCCAAAATGGCGCATCAAATCGATCCGCACCGGTTCGCTCCCGTAAATCTCCGCCGTTTTGGACGCAGCGCGAATTGCAGGGTACAAATCACGACCATCACGTGTTTCGAATCGCAAAAAGAATGCTTGATGATTGATTCCAGCACAATGATAGACGACATCGTCATAGGCAACCCCAGCCCATTGCGCCAACATCTCACTCGTCCCTTGGACACTATGGCACAATCCCACATGTGGCGTACCACGGGCACTATCAACCGCCCAGCAATTGGCTGCCATCGGGTTGACGTAGTTGAGTAATAGTGCATCTCGATGCCCTACCGCCGCCATATCATCACACAACCCCAACAATACGGGGATGGTGCGCAAGGCGCGGAACACGCCACCAGGTCCGAGGGTATCTCCGACACATTGCTCAACGCCATACCGTTGGGGAATGTCGATGTCTTGTTGATAGGCCGTCAAGCCACCCTGTTGGAAGGTAGTAATCACATAACGCGCACCCGTCACCGCGGTGCGGCGATCTGTCGTAGCAGTGACCGTCGCCGGCAAGCCCCGTTTATCGATAATCGTTTGTACCAGCTGACGCGCAGTTTCGAGCCGTGCGGGGTCAATATCCATCAAGGCAATTTCGCAATTACGCAATGCCGGTGCCAACAAAATATCGCTACACAAATTGCGGGTAAATACCACACTTCCCGCACCAATCAAGGCAATTTTAGCCACTATGCGCTCCTAATTCCATAATTACATTTCCACATAACGGCATCGTATCATATAATCTCGTTGGATGTCGTACACGCGAATGTTGCGCCGTATACCAACCATCAATGCCCATGGTATGATGAAAAATGAAACAATATCACTGCTGGTGTGGGCGGACACACGTTGAACATAGGCGAGGTCGTATGCGGAGGTGGATATTATTACTAATAGCAGGATTTTTAATATCGTGTGCGTCTCCTGTGATACCGACTCAATTACTTCCTACCCGCACAACAATTCCAACAACACCTTCGCCTTTGCCCACTACCCCAATTGGCATTAACGTCCAACCTGCACCGACGTTCTTTTTTGCCGATACAAAAAGCCCAAATCTAATTTTCCAAAGTGCTCAACTCAGTCAAACGGTGGCCTTCGGCAGTCCAATAGAATTTGTGGCAATCCGTGAAGATGATATCCTAATCGCCGTCCAACCGCATGACGACAATATCACCATCTTCAATCGTTCAGACAACACACGTCATACAATCAATAGTCGTTGCGAAAGCATGGTATGGGCACCGGATGGTCAAAACCTATTGTGCTCCCGTTTTGGAAATATTTACACCATCCAAAGTGATGGCCTGAGTGACACACTTACAACCATCCCCGATAGTCCATACGCCTTTGGTGAACTTGTTTGGCGTCCCGATAGCGCCCAATTATGGTTTACGTATGTAAATGATACGCAGTCCAAAATCTGCACCATCAGTCACAGCAACGATGAGCTCTTGTGTGTTGGGGATGGGACCCAGCCACGTTGGTCCCCTTCGGGGCAATGGCTCGCATACCGAATCGGCGATAGTATTACGGTTCAATCTGGTGACGCAAGTCAACAACATCGTATTACTGGACTGGGTGTGAATAATCTATTGTGGCGCGATGACCAGCATTTACTCGTCATGAGCAACACCCGTGTCATGCAATATCAATTTGATACCCAACAATTCATTCCCGTTCCTATTGGGGCCCCCAATTGGCGCCTGATTGGGGTTGCAGCACCGAACCATTAGTACCAAATGGAGAAGACTATGACGTTTGATCCTTATAAACAAGCCCAACGCCATCCCATCACCCACAACAAACCCGCGGTTGATTTTTTTGCGGGTGCACTCCTTGGCAACGGTGGAATCGGAGTTTGCGTCACGACTCGCCCTGACGGCATTATGCTCCACCTCGGCCACAATAGTGTCTGGGATATTCGTGTTGCAGAACATAATCAAGCACATATCGGTACATTTGCCGAAATTTTTGCCAAAGTCAGCACCATCTCACCTACCCTCGGAGCCCTCGAAGAAGACCCATGGTACAAATCATATACCGATCTGATGCAACAAAACTACCTCGCAGACTACCCCCGTCCCTTCCCGTGCGGCACGATTTTGTTTGGACTTGATCGTCAACAGGCCGAAGTCATCGGACATCGCCTCGACATCGCCGATGGCATCTGTGAAGTTACCATCAAGCTCCATCGGAGCCAAACCGATATCCGCATGCAGATTATGGTCGACCAAACCAGTGACCGGGTCTGGGTACGCACCATCGATGCATCGAACCACCCGATCCCTTCCCCATTTGATCGGCTGCGGGTGATGCCCGACCCTACTACCCCACCCGAATTCCCGGCATACCAGGTCCATTCAGAAGGAGTGGGGTTTAGTCAAATCCTCCCCAGCCAAGAAGGTGAAATCAGTAGCGATCGACAGCCAACTGAGTTTTGGCGGGATTTCAACGATGCCACTACCACCACCGCGAAGCGCATCCCAGCCCATCCTGACGATCGCATCGTCATGGTAAATGTCGCCGTCACCAGTCAGACCAGCACCTGGCACCCCCAACCCAGTTATGGTGTGCCCCGAGCCGCAGACCCACTCGAGCGGCAGCTTGCAGATACTGAACCTTTTGTGAGCTTAATCACGCTCAAACACGGGCTCGCAAGCGATGGAATGCATCTGCAACAACCGCACGTACCCACCACCGCACAATTCACCCAGACATCCGATGCTAATAACGCTATTTGGCAAACATACTGGCGTAAATCGGGCGTGCAGCTGGCCGATGCAGTGCTCGAACGCACGTGGTACCACAATCTCTAGTTTTTTAATTGTGCTGTTTCACCAGACCACACTTGCCCCGGGTTATTTGCCAACTGGAGCTACCGCACCATTGGGACTGCCTGGCATGGTGATTACCACATGAATTACAACACCCAGCAACCGTTTTGGCTTTGCTTTAGCAGTAATCATGTCGACAAGCATTTGGCGTATGTCAACATGGTCGACCAGATTTTGCCGATTAGTCGTCGCTGGGCCCAAGAATACTACCAACTGCCAGGGGCTTATTATCCCCATTCAGCCTACCCTACCACCATGAATGTGATGCCCTATCCGGTACCTACCTGGGGCTGGGAAATCTGTGAGACGCCCTGGACCGTGCAGAGCTTGTGGTGGCACTATCGTTACACCCAAGACTTGGAGTTTTTGCAGGACCGTGCCATCACCCCCATCCGGGCCGCCGTGCAGTTTTTGGTTGCCTACATGCAACGTCCCGAAGCGTATTGGGACGGCACATATCACATTTATCCAACCGTTTCGCCTGAACTCTATGGATTGACCCCTGGACTGACCAAGAACCATGATTGTCTGGTCGATTTAACGCTTACGAAGTTTATTTTTCTGGCATTTCAAGAAGCATTACCGTTGGTAAAAAATATCGCTGGCGATCGTGAATTGGCAACTGCCGTACAGCAAATTCTGGCCGCCTACCCGACATATCCGATGGCACACACACCTTTCGGTCCTGTATTTGTCAGCGTCCCCACCGAAGACCCCAATGTGGTCTATAACGTACCCTCAAGTACCACCACGATCTTCCCCGGTGAAGAGCATGGGCTCCATTCCCCACCAGATGAATACGCCCTTGCATTACGCACATTGCAACAGCAACGCAATGAAGGCGGAAATGAACTGGTTTTTTTGAACATGCAAGCGGCGCGATTAGGCGTACTCGACATCGCCAAATTTACCCGTCAAATCAATTATTGTCTTTTACCCAATGGCACATGTACCGACATGGTATTACAAACCCATGGGCGCTATCGTGACGGCATGCCGTTCGACTTCATGGCGCCCATGGGAATTTGGTTCGAAAACTTCGCGTTGCCCGCTGTCATCAACGAATGTTTGTTGCAAAGTTACACCGGCACCATCCGACTCTTCCCCAATTGGAACCTTGAAACACCGGCCCACTTCGAGACGCTCCGTGCCGTCGGAGGGTTTCTGGTCAGTGCTGCCTGTCACAACGGCCTGGTGCAATGGGTCCGCGTGATGAGTGAGTTGGGGGGCACCTGTACTTTGATTTCGCCGTGGCAGGCCGGTGTAACCCTAAGCCATGTGCTCACCGCCGGTGCTACGTGGGAACTCACACCGCCAAGCGCTTGACCATATCAATAAAATTTTTCGCAAATTCGTCGATGCGGGCGGTGTTTCCCTCGATTTCAGCGACGTCATGGATTTGCACCGTATAGGGTGCTAAAAAGGCTCGGAATTCAAACAGCATCGCTATCATGAATTCTTTGATGGCCAAATACGAGCGTGGTCCTCCCGCCGCCGACACGACCGCCACCGGCTTACCGGTGATGGCGCCACCAACGATATCCAAAACATTTTTGCTGGCACCAGACACTGCTGCCCCATAAACGGGGACGGCCCAAATCACGCCGTCGGCTCGCGATAATTGTTGGTGCATCTCTATATATGCAGCGGGGTAATCAGCCAAATTTCGACCATCACACCATACTTGTGGTAAATCACGAATATCCCACACATGACATTGCGCACCATTCGCATGGAGCGCATTCACCACATGTCGTGCTAATGTCTGGCTTAATGATTGTGCGTTCGCGCTACTGGCAATGACATGAATGTTCATCAATCGCGTCCTATTGTGTTATTCGTTGATCGCTGGAGTTGCTTCTGAGCCAATTTGCAAAATCACACTGTCGCGCTGCGCAAGCGTTTGCATGGCACTGCTTAATTGCTGATAACTGACCGCCACCAAAATCAATGCCGTGGTGCGTACACCATGCCATGTAGTATTTGCGCCAAAGGCGGACGTACCACCCTTCCACCCCATATACAACACCAACCCAACCAACACCACCGCAGCAAGAACTCCCACCCCTAATTGCCCATAGGCCATCAGTTGCAAGCGGCGCACATGTTGCCACATCACGGCATATTGGTCAGCACACACCCGGGCCAAATCACGTTGGTTGTCAATCGCATTTGAAGACAAGACCAATCGCGGGCGAAACATGCTCAGGTATTCGTCGTCTTGCCCAATGCGTGGCGGGATTATGCGGACATCCTTACTACGAAATGTCGCATCAGGAAGCACCCCACCAGTTACATCTTCATCAAACACAGTTGCATTATGCAATGATGTGGTGCAATGTGGGCAAAATATCGTTTCAACAGGCCATGGTTTTTGACAACTCGGGCATTGCTTGCGCAATAACGTCGGCATGAGGATACCTCACCACAATAACAATCTGCACGTATTGTACAATACCAAACGTCACCCACCTGCGCGTAACATGATACGAAAATCAGTCATTGCTCCAATGGAATAAAAGATACTTTCATACTGTAGTAAATGCAAACATAGAAAATTGCGAAACCGCTATAATACCAATACGCCCACAACACGGATAGGAGCAACGTATGCCCGATTATGAAATTAGTGATATCAATTTAGCTGAATCAGGACGCAATCGCATCAACTGGAACGAAGGCGATATGCCTGTGTTACTCGGCATCCGCGACCGTTTTGCCAAAGAACGACCCCTCAAAGGAATGCGTTTGTCTGTCTGTTTGCATATAACTGCCAAAACAGCTGCGTTGGTGCGTACCCTCGCCGCCGGTGGGGCAGAGGTCATGCTGGTTGCCTCAAATCCTCTTTCAACCCAAGATGATGTAGCAGCATCGCTCGTCGCACATGACGAAATTCCCGTTTATGGGATGCGCGGCGAATCGCTCGACACCTTCCGCCGTCATGTCACTATTGCACTCGACGCCAAACCGCACCTACTTTGTGATGATGGTGCCGACTTAACCAGTGCCCTTTTGCAACGTGGGCTCAATCCCGCCATGATGCCGCTCGGTGCTACCGAAGAAACCACCGCTGGGGTCAAACGGTTCAATGCGATGGAAGCACAAGGAGTATTGCCCTTCCCCGTTATCGCAGTCAACGAAAGCCGCACCAAACACATGTTTGACAATCGCTACGGTACGGGGCAAAGTGCGATAGACGGTATCATCCGTGCAACTAATTTGCTCCTTGCCGGTCGCACCATTGTCGTAGCCGGGTACGGCTGGTGTGGTCGTGGGGTGGCAAGTCGGGCCGCCGGCCTCGGCGCCAAAGTCATCGTCACCGAAGTAGACCCCGTGAAAGCACTCGAAGCTGCGATGGATGGATTCAGGGTTATGCCAATGCAACACGCAGTCCGCGAAGCCGACATTATTATTGCAGTTACCGGCAATCACACCGTCGTCGGTGCTGAGCAATTTGCCGACCTCAAAGATGGTGCAGTACTTGCGAATGCAGGTCATTTTAATGTCGAAATCGATGTAGCCGCCCTTGAAGCGCTCGCCGTAAACAAAACCCAACCTCGCACCCATGTTACCAGCTACCACATGGCAAATGGACGCCAATTCCATTTACTCGGCGAAGGGCGTTTGGTTAATTTGGTGGCTGGCGAAGGTCACCCGCCGGCGGTAATGGACATGTCGTTTGCAAACCAAGCCTTGGCCGCCGAAGTCCTGGCACGCAATGCAGGCTCAATGGCCAAAATTGTACATCGGCTTCCCGATAGTGCCGATATCATGATCGCTACACTCAAACTCAAAGCGATGGGCATTCGACTCGACAAAATGACCGGTGCCCAAGACACCTATATGCATAGTTGGCAAGAAGGCACATAGGCATTCTTGGTATTTAATTTTCAGGAGAATCCTGTGCGATACCAGAAAGAACGACCGTTGCATACATGGCTCCACTCATTGCCAAAAGTAGAACTTCACATCCATCTCGAAGGATCAATCCCACTACCCACTTTGTGGCAACTCATGCAACAATATGGTGGCGACCCCGATGTCCCAGATATGGTAGCACTCCAACGGAAATTCCAATACCGCGACTTCACCCACTTTATTGACACATGGGTATGGAAAAACCGCTTCATCCGCACCGCCGCTGATTTCACCACCATCGCGGCGGCGGTCGCACAAGACTGGGCTTTCCAAAATATTTATTATGTCGAGTCACATTATTCCCCCACCGATTTCGCCCGCCATGGGCTATCAATCGGCGAAATTACCCGCGCCATCCGTACTGGATTCAATCAAGTACCTGCTGTCACGGTCAACCTTATTGCTGATGTAGTGCGTGATTCGCCTATCAAACATGCTATTGATACCGTCGAAACCGTGGCTGAGCTCGGTGAATATGGAGTCATTGGCATCGGCCTTGGTGGGTCAGAACAAATGCATCCCCCCGAACCCTTTGCAGCTGTCTTTGCGCGGGCTCGCCAATTGGGGCTCCACACGACTGCACATGCCGGTGAAGCTGCAGGACCAGAGAGTATTTGGGGAGCCCTGAACGCACTTGGTGCCGAACGAATCGGTCATGCCACCCGCGCTATTGCTAATCGCAGGTTGTGTGATTTTTTTATCCAACAGCAAACACCGCTCGAAATGTGCCCACTCTCTAATGTTCGTACGGGCGTCGTTGCAGATATGTCACATCACCCCATCGCAGAATTCATTTCTCTAGGCATGCTAGTGACGGTGAATACTGACGACCCAAAAATGTTTAATAATTCCTTGGTCGATGAATATGCAGCTTTGATGAATCATTTCGATTTGCCGAACGCCACCATTTGCCAACTCATTAACAATGCGATTTCCGCATCATGGCTCAACGAAAATGAAAAAATTACTTTGCGTGACAGAATACTACACCACCCAAGTTGGGTGGCATAAATCCCTAATTCTTTACTATATAGTTTTACGGTATTGGTGTATAACCGGCTAATGATGACACATAAAGATGGTCGCCAAAAAGGGTATAGAGGGTCGAATCAATAGACGCTATGTCGGGAATTGACGTCGCCACAACATTTAGATTGCTATCGAACGTATGTGGCCACTTACGTTGTTGCCATAATTCATACGACCAAAATATATCTTGGTGGGAAGCAGTATCATAATACGCTGTTACCAAAATATCATAGGTAGGGATATACATTACGGCACTTGACGGTGTGAAAATAGGATTGAGGTATTTCACGACCGCACCTGTACTGTCTAAAATAGTCAACTGCGTCAATTGGCGGTCATCTCCTGCATACAAAAAATTGGTGCGTTGCAACGCGACTAACGTACTGCGACGCGCCATCGACTGGACTTCATACGGTAACGTCACACTCGTCGTTGTAACCAACACACCATTGCGACGCTGAATTCCTTGCACAAATCCTTTGGAAGCACCGCTTGTCAGCGGTAGTGCCCCAGCGATTGCCATTACGCTATCACTATCATCAATACCTACAATTGCATTCGGTATTCCCGCAACGGCAAATGGAGTACCGGTTATCTGCATGGCCGCTGGGTCGTGCAAATCAATGCTGATGATTTGCCCAGATGGTATAAGTGAGGGGATATTTATTACTGTTTGACCGACATAAAGTGTTTGATTTGTTGCATAGAGTGACGTTACATTCTCAGACGTCGCAAATGTAAATTCACCAATCAACGCAAACGCATTCGTACGCACATCATAAATTTGCACATAATTGCTTTGCCAATTCAAACGACCAGCAACAATAATTTGCAAGGGGTTTTGTGGATCTAACGTCATTTCTTGCCCATTTATCCCTACCAAATCTTGTGTTGCCAGGATGTTCATGGTAAGAGGATCAATTATTTCTAGTTGGGGTACATCGCCATTGCGAATATCGCCTTGGTGCAATACCACGAGATTGCCCGTAGCTGGTAATGCCAATACCGCTTGGTATGGTTGGTCTAATATCCCTACAGATTGGGCAATAAATCCAGGTGTTGACGTTGGGGTGACAGTTGCGGTACGTGTCCGTGTTGCGGTGCGAGTCGTGGTAAAGGTTACTTGGGTTTTGGTTGGAGTCCATGTACGCGAAGGGGTACGGGTCGTAGAAAAAGTAACACGGGTATTCGTGACTGTCCACGTATTCGTGGTGGTACGTGTATTGGTTACTGTACGCGTGCGGGTTTTCCCAGTGAGTAATACTTCTTGGGTTGCAAGATCAATATCTCGCTGACGGGTACTTGTCATTGCGACTTGCGCTGCACGGGTATTGGTCAGGATGAGTGCTCGTGTAGTGGTAATCCCGAGTTGTTGCACCCGTGTTGCAGTTGTGATGGCACCGATAGTTTTGGTCAAGGGTAATACTGTAGCCGAGGCCGTCATCGTCGCTGTCGCGGTGCGCGTCCGACTCGGCAAACCGTTTAATCGCTCCTTGGTTGCAGTCATGCGGTCAGCAGCAATCAGGGCTGTCCAGGTTTGCCGCACGATAGTTGCTTGATAATTACGCATGCGCTGGGTGCGGGTCGCCCAGGCAACTACGGTCCGAGCTGCAGCGTGACTGGTTGGCGTGGCTGTTAGAGTCACCGAACGAATTTTCAGTGCCGTACTCGTTTGCCCAGCGATGATGGTAGTTTGGGCGGCGATTTTGGTTTGGGTCTGAGCTATTGATGGTAAATTCAGCACCGTGCGACCGACGAGCCCAATTGCTTGCGAAAACCCACCCCACGTCACCGTCAAGACGCCGGTTTCGTTGATATTGTTTGGTGTAGATGATGATGTGTACGTAACATGTAACGTACAGGAATAATCAATAGAATCTTCGCAATCTGGTACTGCAACACCAAATCCATTCCCTTGGATAGCCCACGAAAACGTGGTGCTGATCGGTGAGGTGGCAATGATTTGCCTAGTGACCACATCGCCAGCCCGCACTTGTCCAAAATCAAGGGCAGATGTCGATAATTGCAAACTATGTGTAGCATTTTGGATGTTCGAAACCGCCTTATCAACCTGGATACGCGGGACCACCAATCGTGCATTTGCAGGCATACGTTGGTCCGCCACAGGTACGCCGCTATCACGAAGCCACTTCAGTACCTGCAATACCGAAGCCTCGGGCATTAGACCCTTGAGTACCGCCCATGCTCCTGCCACGTGTGGGGTAGCCATCGAGGTCCCTGCCCATGATTCATATTGATTTGCGGGGTACCCAACCGAAGAATAGATATTTTGTCCTGGTGCAAGCAAATCAAGTACGCGATCGCCATTACCATTCGGCAGATTATTGACGACCTTAGGAGCATTTGAAAAAGAAGAAACACTATCAGCCGGGCTACTAGAATTGAAAGATATCGTTGATCCGACGGTGATAGCCGACGATACACATGCAGGAAAGCTTACGCCATTAGTATTATATCCATTACCCGACGCGATTACAGTAGCCACTCCCACACTGCGCAATTGATCAATAAAAAATTTAATCCCTTGATTATCACAGAATGTCTGCGAAGATCCGCCTCCCAGGCTCATGTTTACTGCGGCTAGAGTATGCCAGGCAGCGGTGGTGCGATTATCGTATAACCACTGCAGCGCTGCCATTTGATCACTATCAAATGACAGCGCACATTCACTACTACAGTAAATATAATGGTCAAATCCTGAAAAAATTTGGACTGCAATTATTTTCGCATCTGGTGCCACACCAGAAATAGTTGCGCCGTTCTCATAGATACGATTGCCAGCCACGATCCCCGCTACATGGGTACCGTGCGCACATCCATCGTAATTTTCAGGACATGGTAAGCCACTATTGAGCGTGGTACTTTGGCTCACCCCACCAGGACACAATGAAACACTACTCCAACTGCTGTCATTTGATGAAAAACAGGCTTCTTGGATGACTTGGCCAGCGATAAATGGATGATTTTTGTCAACCCCCGTATCCAATACGGCCACAGTGGTGCCGCCTCCACCATACCCCGCACTATTCGCCGCTGCTGAGCCAATTAGCTGGGTACTATTGTTCAAATTAATCTTTGACAATCCATCAATTTGCACCGACTCAACCGAAGGATCAGCCTGCAATGTAGGAATATCATTTGTGGCAATGGTAGCCACAATCATTGGAAATAATGTAAATTCCCTCGTCACTTCGCGAATTATCCCGCTTTTGCGTTGCAAAAACGACGATTGCAATTGACGTACCGTTGCCCTGCGTGTCAGTCGTTGGGTTGTATTTGCGCTCCGTGACTCAAGCCCAATTGACGACTTGAGCACAATTATCACGCGTTGGTACTTCGGAGGCATAGTGCCCACAGTGGGAGTAATATCTTGCGCCCCCACAATATGAGCAAAAACTCCAACCACCGTCAACACAAATACAATTATGCCAATACGGATACGCCACATACAATGGTCTGCCTAATTCTTGAATGGACTTCTAAACACTCTCAGGAAATACGAAATACTTGTCGATTTTTCACAATCAAAAAACACACATCAAACCAATATCAATCTATCTGTACGACGTAGACACCCCCGTTGGAGTTCACAAAGCTCGCACCAAACATGCTGTTTTCTTGAAAAACGTTATAAACGTTGAGCAACGTTTACCTTTTATGCAAATAGACAACATGTCACGTGCGTGAGTAAGTACGTGACATATGTGGACCCAAATTGCGAATGGAGTTTATTCTCGCCAAACCACACCCGTCATACAGTGGACGGCACCGCCGCCCTTCATCAATTCAGTAATTTCGACCTCATGGCATTCAATATCATGTGCTTCAAACAATTTGCGCATTGTGGGATTACCCGCAGGCATGATTACCACATTTGGGGCAACCGGTACCATATTGATAGAACGTGGGTAATGATCTACATTGGCGGCATCCATTGCATTGATAATCGTAAATCCCATAAACCGCAATAATTCATACACCTCATGCGGAGCGTTGTTCGGGACCATCACCGCAGTGCGGGGGCCGACAATATTGACCCCACCATCAATATGACCACAGCCCCATGGCATGTTTACAATATGTGGTTCCAAACCCATACTTTTGAGTTCGTGGGCAACTTGCTGGGCACCAGCCATGTTGGTACGTAATCCGGTAGCAACGATGACCACGCCATCACGCACATAAATCACATCGGCACCTTCAAATACTGCATCGCCATGCACGCCGTGGACGATGGGCACCCCACTCCGCAACAATGCGTGTGCCGAAATCTGTTCTTCTCCTGCACGGGCAGCCGACGCCATTCGCGCGATGATCGCACCACGTGGGGTCATAAAAAAATGATCGCGACAGAAATAAATATTGGGGGTGGCACGTTCACCAGGGGATAATTCAATAACATCTACCCCGAACGACCGGTAGATACGGGTAAGATTATCATGTTGCTGACGGGCAGCTGTTGGCTCGACTATATCATCCCAAAGTACTTTTCCTGGGTTGGTAATACCATCGATTTCGACTCCAGGACGATGCATAATCACCCGGCGTAACCGGCCATATTCAGTCGATACGCCTACTGTTGCTAATGCATCGCGGTCACGGGCTTGCCACTGGTCGCCGCCATGTGCTGCAGGCAATGAAGTATGTGTCATCAAAATCCTCTTTGAAGAAAACTGAATCTCTGATTATCCTACCATGAACATACATAATCTATAATAATCTTATTTAACCTAAAAGGAGCGCTCAATGACAAATCCCCACGTACAATCCATCAACACTCTCCGTTCCTTCCCCCAACGGCTAAGCGATGCCATCGCCGGCCTTGATGAAGAATGTATGACGGGGCATCCAATCCCCGGCGAATGGAGTATTGCCCAAAATATCCATCATTTGGCAGATTCGCATATGACTTCGTATATCCGTTGCCGCCTGATTGCCAGTGAAATCAACCCACCACTCAAGCCATATGACCAAGATGCGTGGGCTGGGTTTGCCGATAGTCAAACAGCCGATGTATCGACCTCAATGATGATCCTTCGCGGATTACATCTCCGCTGGGCGGAATTTTTTGCAAATCTTGGCGACAACGATTGGGAACGAGTCGGCTCCCATCCCGACCTCGGTGCCGTAAGCCTCCATCGCCAACTTATCGGCTATGTGGCTCATGGGCAAGACCACCTTGACCAAATTAGCCGTACGTTGGCGGCCGTTCGCCAACAAAAATCAAAATAGAAATTACAAGATTATTGTTCACGTCGTTCAATAATTGCGTGCATACATCAGCCAATTAGGAACGCTTTTCCCTCACAACAAAGCCAAACCAGGGAAGCGAACTTTCTTATCAAAATAATGAACGTACGTTCAGCCAACATATTACTGCATTCCATTCAAATGCTCATGATCAAACAATGAAAGCCCAAGTGAGCATATTACGGTTTACAACCGGACTCCAACAGTTTTTGAATATTCGCTGGATCCGATGATGCGCCTGGCACGGGAATTATGGCGACTTGGGTAATACGCCACCCGAGTTGGTCAAATGGCGGCACATTCACATGCCGCAACGTATATGTACCACAGAGTACTTGCACCGAACCATCGGCTTGGGGCGTCACGTTACGGTCGGCACCGTGGCATACGATGACCCCATCGCACCCTCTTCTTGGACTTTCCCGGTGGTAACTCCTGCACCAAGAATTGCAGTGAGACTCGGTACAAATGCTGCATACGGCATTTGGCTATCTGCTCCATTGTGGTCCCACAAGGTATATGCAGAACCAAATTTGAGAGCGTTTATTTCTGCAAAATAATTGGCAATTAATCCTGCGGGATCCGTGTCGTCACTGCTGGCTGGCGCAGGAACTTCGACAATTGTGGTGTTGGTAATCAAATTATTTTGCACGGTATATGTTCCTGCAAAATATAGCACCTTTTGGTCGCCATTGGCTTGATTCACCACGGCCGTAATCGTAACGGGGAGCATGACCATGTCAACAGCCCCGTCTGGGTTGCCAATCCGCACGCGCGATTCGACAGTACCCGTAAAGACTGACGTAATTTGTGCCAAGGTTTGATTCGGATTGTTCCATAATTTATACGCTGCGGGATATTGTTGCGCATTGATGGCCGTATATTAATCGACGATGGTTTGCACGGCAGCCAACGGTGCGGGATTCAACCCCATACCAGAAGCTTTCCCCGCCGGCGTGGCAATTACCGTTTCCGTTGCAGGGAGTTCAGTGACGATAGCTGTTGCGGTCGATACTGGTGTAGTTGCCGTCTCAGTGACCGGTACGACGTCTGCTGTTGCAGTCGGCTTGATGGCCGCTGTTGTTCAACAAGCACTCAATACAAACACACTTACCAACACCGCCACATGATACACACGAAACTTACCCATCGAACTTCCTCTATCTACAAAAACTTCATCTACTTCATTCGGTAATCATACATTCAAATAGATAATAAGCGACCTACTTTACGATTATTCACATTCGTACTATCGATACAACATGTGCAACTCGCATGCATACCGACCAAAAATTTCA
>CALQBW020000037.1 GCA_943328915.2 Singulisphaera sp. GP187
AATTGCCTGCCGCCAATTGCACTACGGCATCACTGCCCCCTTGAATGGGGGTTGATTCAATATTGATGCCTTCGGCGGCGAAATAGCCACGTTCGATACCGACATATAATGGTGCATAAATCAACACCGGCACATACCCAATCCGTACTGTTTTGAGGGTGCCTGCTGCAGGTTGGGCCGGTGCACTCGCACACGCCGTCAAAACCAATACCATTAATACTGCAAATAACCGCTTCATCTTGATCCTCACTTAAAAACAGCCATGCCCTAGTCAAATTCACTAGCGAATCTGATTATATTCAATAGTACCAGAATTCACAAATTTGTCATCTTGCATCAATACATCCATTTTGCAAATCGTTGCTACCAATCCAAAGCCAAACAACAAGAGATGAAACTGCATTGACAATGCGTGAATCTGCCGTCTACAATGGATTGCAATAGAAAGAATGTACTGTATTTATTGAGAATATGCTATGTCAACGACCCCACTGCCTCCACCGCGACTGCATGTTGTGGCTGCGTGTGCCAAAGCGCTCGCCACCACCCAACAATTTAATACCCGAATTGAGCAAGTATTCGGGTTATTACGGGTCGTGGTCAAATATGCCGACGGCCGATTCACCTTTTGGCGTGAGCCTCAATTCCAGCAAAGCCCAATCCATGTCATCACCAATCCCACGTGGAATGCAGCGTGGGACGACGACGTGATTCCTATCGTTGTATCAACCGGTCTTCCGTTTCAAAAGTCAGGTGTCACCAATATTACCCAAACCAATGGCGACGTGATTGCCAAAACGATGATTGTGCATGGGATTCCCATACGCTGGCAACACCAAATTTGGGGCGTCCTCGAATTCCGGACTGCCGAGGAAGACCCATTGACCCAGGCCGATTATAGTACAATCGATGCGATTATTCCGCTCCTCGCAGCTGAAATCGATTATGCCATTGCGGCGCTCCCCGACGCGCTCAGCCATTCTGACGACCAGGCTGTTTTGACGGTAAGCAAACAAGTCGACTTAGCGCAGTTACTTTCGCGGCTCCGTCAGGATTTTGACATCCCGCTTCCGCTCCACAGTTTATTACCATTGGTGTTGACACGGGGCGTGGAATATACCGGTGCCGAAGCTGGCAGCATCGTCTCTATTGATCATGACCGCCAAGAAATCGAACTCGTTGCGACACATGGCTATGCCGTGACGGTGTTGCATGATGTGCGTGGCGAACACAAACGCCATCGCTGGAGCTGGGAAAGTGGGGTTGCGGGGAGGGTGGCTCGCAGTGGACGCTCGTTGCTTATCCGCGAAGTAACCCAAGATGTCGATTATTTTTACGACAACAAACCAGAAATCCGTGCCAAAATCGCCATCCCCATCACCGTAGATGGCCGCGCCGAAGCAGTTTTAATCCTTGACAGCACCCGTGCGAACGCCTTTAATGACAATGAATCCGCCATGGCACTGGGCGTCGCCGAAGCCGCAGTGCAACCGCTGCGCCGCGCGTTGCGGTCCCAAGAAATAGTAGAACGAAGCACCCAACTCAGCCAAGTCTTCAATAGTATTCCTTCTGGACTGGTGCTTCTCGACCGCCACGGCCAAGTGTTGCGCCATAATCCTTCGTTTTTGCTCATTTGGGGGTTGCATCACGCCCAAGTCAACCCCAATTTCCGCGTTCCGTTTGATGTACTCAGCTTGCTGATGCCCCGTTTCCTTGATTCGGCAGCGTTCAGTGATTTTTGTGCCAATGGCCAAGCGAAGCCCGACCAAGAGTTGTCGCTCACCCTCAAATTGCGGAACCCCCACCAAGACCTCAATGTGCTGTCGGTGCCCACCCGTGATAGCAACGAACAAATCACGGGACGGTTATGGGTAATAAATGATTTGACGCGTGAAAAAGAAGCCGATCGCCTAAAAAGCGAATTTACATCGATGGTGTCACACGAACTCAAAACACCACTCACGTCGATTTTGGGCTATTCTGATCTCCTGCTTACCCGCGAATTCCCCGCCGAAGACCAAAAGAGCTTCCTCAAAATATTGCGCCGTGAAGCAGAAAACCTCGAGCATCTAGTCAACGACGTGCTTGATTTTGCCCGCATCGAATCCAATACCGTACGTATGAACCGCTGGACGGTGCCCCTGCAAGAGCTCTGCACAGACGTATGCACCGTCTTACAGCGCCAACCGACATTTGCTGCTCACCCCATTGCCATCGATATTCCATTCGACATCCCACCGGTGCACGCAGACAAAGAGCGGGTACGCCAAATTATTACGAATTTGCTTACCAACGCCGCCAAATATTCTCCGAATGGGGGCGAAATAACGTTGCGCATCCGCGAATTGACCGAACTACCCGACACGCATCCCAGTGGGAGATTTGTCGGCATCAGTGTGACAGACACAGGTATCGGGATTTCCCCCGAAAACCTGCTCCTCATCTGGGATCGCTTCATGCGCGTCGACAATTCCAATACCAAGAGCATCGGTGGCACGGGGCTTGGTCTGTCGATTGTCAAAGGGCTCGTCGAACTCCAAGGTGGGCGTGTATGGGCCACCAGTCTGGTCAACACAGGGAGCACCTTTACCTTTACCTTACCCATTGCAGGCGGAATCAACCGCAATTAATTTTTGTACAAGAGCTTTGTATGGCCAATTTCATCCCTGCGGACAACGCCTCGTGCGAAATCAGGGCGAGTAATTCGCGCTTCATTGCCCACCTCGCACCTGTTGACAGTGTGGTGCTGGCCCGTGCGTTTATTGCGACAATCCGCCAGGCCATGCCCGATGCCTCACATCATGTCTATGCCTATGTGATTGGGCATGGGGCAACCACCACCCTCGGCATGAGTGACGACGGCGAACCATCTGGCACCGCAGGGCGCCCGGCGTTGGCCGTCCTCAAAGGAAGTGGGTTCGGGGATGTAGTGGTTGTAGTGACGCGCTATTTCGGGGGCACCTTGCTTGGTACCGGCGGATTGGTCCATGCCTACGGTGATGCAGTACGCGGCGTACTGGCACTTGCGACTCGGGTCGAAAAAATTGCCCGCCTCCAAATTGTGCTGGTGATGAGCTATGCCCAATACGATGGCATCAAACGCACCCTAGGCCAATATGACCACCACATCGATGGCGAACAATTCGCCGGCGACGTCACCATCACCGTGACCATTCGCGTTGCCGACGCCGAATCGATTCGCGCGACGCTCATCGAGCAAACCGGCGGACAAATAACTATCCATTGATTTGGCTCGCATGCCCTGGGTCAAACAATCACGCCTGTCGCAACAATTGCACCACCGTCACCACCTGGGCAACCACAAATTCGACTTCGGCCAGTGTGGTACTCCGCCCCAGCGTCAAGCGTAATGCTGCCTGCAAATCTGCGCCAAGCACATTGAGCGCCGACAACACATGCGAGGGTTCGAGTGAACCACTCGTACACGCCGAACCGCTCGATGCACAAATCCCCCGTTGGTCAAGCATGATAAGCAAACTATCACCATCTATACCATCAATCACAAAACTAGCATTATTGGCCAACCGGTTGGTGGGATGACCGGTCAGGCGTACCCCGGTCAATTCACCGGTAATACCCGCTATCAAGGCGTCGCGCAAGGGGGTAAGGCGGGCGACTTCGCTGTCACGTTTGGCATCGGCAATGGTCAATGCCGCGGCGAGCCCGACGATACCTGCTACGTTTTCGGTACCAGCCCGGCGGCGCCGCTCTTGGGCGCCACCATGGATCTGTGGGAAGACCACCGCCCCCCGGCGTACATACAGCACTCCCACCCCTTTGGGCCCATAAAACTTATGCGCCGTAATCGTCAATATATCGACGCCAAGATCATGGACTTTAATTGGCAATAGTCCGGCTGCTTGCACTGCATCACAATGAAACAAAATTTTGCGTGATTTACACAGGGCCGCGATTTCTTTGATCGGCTCGATGGTGCCGATTTCGTTGTTGGCATACATTACTGACACCACCGCGGTATCGGGGCGCAACGCTGCCGCCACTGCCGCCACGCTGACGACCCCGTCACCATCCACAGGCACCACGGTCGTGGTGACGCCGTGACGGTGCAAGGCTTCGGCTGAATGGAGCACTGCATGATGTTCGATGGCACTCACCACCACATGCGCCGTACCATGCGCCTGCAAATACGCCAATGCCGCCCCTTTGATGGCAAGGTTGTCACCTTCGGATCCCCCACCAGTAAACACGACCTCCGCAGACGAAGCACCCAGTACTATGGCTACATCATCACGGGCGCGATCGACGGCAATTTGACTCGCTTGCCCCATGGTATGCGGACTCGACGCATTGCCATAGTATTCCGTCAAATAGGGCATCATCGCAGCCAAAACCTCGGGGGCGAGTGGTGTCGTCGCCGCGTGGTCAGCATAGATAGTAGGGTGGTTCATGTGCCATTTCTCCAAAAGTATACTATTTCGATAGAATTATTTTAACACAGAAGTCAACATTTACAATAAACGGTCCCCGCCGCACGGATGCACAACGGGGACAGGCTTCGGATTATTTGGTGCGTTGTTCCCAGGGGTGTACGAAGGCTTCTGGTTCAACGCCGAGGGCATCAGCGATGCGATTGATGTAATTAAAAAAGCTAATCACTTGGGTGGCATCGTGGATCCCACGATCATCGAAGCCCTGGGCGCGCAATAAATCGAGGTCAGCAGGACCCATTTGTTGGGGAGTTTTGGTGAGCTTATCGGCAAACGTGCAGAGAGCCACATCGGCAGGTGACAAGGCGGCTTTGCGCCAATCACTGCAAATATGATGCACCAGCAAATCGGCTTGGACTTCGTCGGTAATCCCAAAATCTTTGGCGACCTCAGCACGGAGGTCATGCGCATGCGAACGTCTTCAGTAGAGGCAGTGATTGACGGAAGAAGTGACCGTAGCCAACATTTCGCGCTGACTACGTGACAACGGCGACGGGCCATGCATCAACACCCCATAAAAATCCATGGAGGCCTTCATGGCACGCGGGTTTTGGCCCATGATGGCAACAATGTTCCAAATGCGCCCAGCGCGTTTAATTGCAGCATCATACTGCTCTTTGAGGAAGCCTGTAGCTTCTTCAACGGTAAAGACACGAATCCACGGCATAGTGGCTCCTATCTTGTGAAATCGAATGCCTATTAATTATATCGTATGTTGTGCGGCGCCACATTTATCTCAATTACTACCATCTGTGGTATATTTGTAGCATCGTTCAATGACAAGGAACACCCATGAGTCGCATTGTCACCGTGGCCAACCTCAAAGGTGGCATCGGCAAAACCACTACCGTCATCAATATTGGCGCTGGTCTCGCGTTGCGCGGCGTCAAAGTGCTGTTAATCGATACTGATCCTCAAGGAAATCTGTCGTCTTCGCTGGGGGTCACTGCCAAACACACCCTCTACGAACTGATGATCGAAGGGATGGATCCGGCGCGCTGCATCATCCCCGCACGGCATAACCTCGATTTAATTGTGGCCGATACCACCCTGCTCAGTGCCCAAACCACCATGTCACGTGGTGGCGAATGGGGACGCACGCTCGAGCGAGTGCTGGCGCCGATTGCTGATTTTTATGACATGATTTTGATTGATTCGAGCGGTTCACTCACCCCGATGAATGCCAATGCGCTCGTCGCCGCCGACGATATTATCACCCCCACCACGGTCGAGCCTTTTTCGATTCGGGGAGTCGAATTGTTGTTTAAACAAATCGAACAAATGAAGGGCTCCACTGACGCCATCAAGCTGATTGTGCCAACCATGTATGACCCACGGTCGAGCCAAGCACTGCAATTACTCGAAAACTTACAACGCCGGTATGGCAGCCGGGTGACGCAACCAATACGGACCAATGTTCGTTTGTCTGAATCGCCGTCGTATGGCAAATCAATCTTTGAATATGATGCCGAATGTCGTGGTGCCGAAGATTATCGCACGTTGGTAGAACGTATCATGCTGACGCTCCAGATTACTCCCACCGGCGATGCTCGCGCGACGCTCAAACAACGTGAAAATCCGAGTAGTGTGGTCGGCAGCAGAAGCACCGCAAATCCGGTCGTCGTGTCTGGGTCAGTGTATGATTTGCAGGTTTGCCCGCGCTGTGGCCGCGACATGCGCCATACCAATGCAGCCGGCTACCGTATCATGATTTGCAATGCATGCAACTATACAAAGCAAGTGTTGCAAAGCGGGCGGTAAGCCACTCACACGACGAAAGCAATATCATGCACCCAACCACCATCGCAACCCTGATCGCCTACACCTTTTGGGCTGATTTGCGCGTCTTGCAGGCCTGCACCCAGATTACGCCAGACCAATTCGTGCACCCCGTGACGCCTGACCCAGGCTGGCACACGTTGCGGGGCACACTGGTACATGCCCTCGATACCGCCTATGGCTGGCGAATGGCGCTGATGGAGCAAGAAGATCGCGCAATTATCAATGAGACTGATTTTGCTGATGTAGCGAGCCTGACACAACGCTGGCTACAAGAGCAAACTGCGTGGCAAGCATATGTGGCACAGCTGAGCGAGACAGACATCAATGCGGTGTGGTGGCAGCACGAGCAGAGTCAGCGTACCCGCTGGCAGACCATCATGCATGTGGTCAACGACATGACCCACCACCGCAGCGAAGCCGCCACTATCCTGACTGGGCTTGGGCATTCACCAGGTGAGCTCGATTTCGACCTGTTTGTGGTGGACGTGTATACAATGTAAATGGAAAATGGAAAATGGAAAATGGAAAATTACGCGTGAGACGTGGAAATATTTGCGCATCGATGGAATTGCTGGCCTCGTAAGAGGCGTGGCGGGCATTATTGTGTAACTGCGCTGAACGCATGCCAATCAACTTATTCACGACGGCGACGACGTTTTTTCACAAAAAACAATAATCTCACGCATGATTGCCTTGCGGTACGTGCTAGGCGCCTAACCCTTCGGCATCACCAAAGGCCCACACATCGAGGTCATCGAGGCTGAGTGCGGTGACCCCATTGGCGACCAGTGCGCCCGCAATCTGGGCGCGATGCTCGGTGGCATGGTGGATGGCTTGGGCCAGCACGGTGGTGCGCGCCCGGTTCAATGCAAAATCATTGGAGCGCACCACCACACCATCTGGGGTATGGGCTGCCAGATGCAAGCGCGCATCGGCGCCGGCACATGTCTTTGCCAAGGCAGCGAGTTCGCTGATGCGCGTCGGTGGCAGAGATATTGGTGCGGTAAGCACGCCAGCATTGCCTTCGAGTGATTTTGCTAAATACATTGCCGCCTCGACGAGGTGGTGCAGCGTCATTGCCACGGTCCACTCGTTGCCTGGCTCGCTGTAGTGCAATACCGCATCCGGTAAGCGCTGCATGATCGTAAACAACTGCGCATTGGCCCAGGCCATATGGCGAAACAAGCGGTCGCTGGTAGGGTCAATGTGATTATTCATTCGTTCATCCTTTGGTGCGTCCCGGTATGATGACACACTGCTCATCCAATTAAAAATAGTGGCTTATTCACGACGGAGACGACGTTTTTTCACAAAAATAATACACGTACCGGGCGGTACGTGCTAGGCTCCCAACCCTTCGGCATCACCAAAGGCCCACACATCCAAATCATCGAGATTGAGTGCGGTGATGCCATGCGCCACAAGTGCCCCGGCAATCTGGGCGCGATGCTCGGTGGCGTGGTGGATGGTTTGGGCTAGGACGGTGGCGCGGGCACGCGTCAGAGTCGGATCATCTTGGCGCGTCACCACACCCGCTGGGGTGTGCGCTGCCACATGGATGCGGGCGTCGGCGCCGGCACAGGCAGCGGTCGCGACGGCAAGCTCGGCGTGGGTCGACACACGATCAAACGGCAAGTCGGCATATGGCATGCCGTCGAGCCGCGACGCATAGCCGGTGGTGGCTTGGGCCAAATGCGCCGTAATCATGCCCACGGTCCATTCGTTGCCCGGTTCACAGACCGCAAACGTGGTTGCGGGCAGGCTGGCGAGCAATGTAAACAACTGCGCATTGGCCCAGGCCATGTGGCGAAACAAGCGGTCGCTGGTAGGGTCGATTTGCGGGTTCATACGCTCATCCTCTCGTGTATCGTAGAACTTGACACACGACTATTTCTATTCATGCCTATTATTGCACGTGCCCATGAGCCCACTGCGACGTACGCATGCCAAGCGGCTTATTCACGCCGCAGCGCACGTTTTTTCACAAAAAATAATACGCTAACGCGACATCATCTGAACCACTACATCAGACGTCACTGCGCCAGCCCGGGCCCCCAGCCCAGTCACACACATCGCGGCGGCGGCGTTGGCAAAGGCGGCGGCAGATCTGATGTCGTGGCCTTGGGATCGGGCATACAAAAAACTACTACAAAACGTATCGCCCGCCCCGGTCACATCGACCACGGCCACGTTCAATCCTGGTACCTGCACCATTTCGTGGGGGGTAAACACGATGCACCCCTGCGCTGCTAACGTCACTACCACCAACTCGAGCCCATAGGCCAGCAAACGATCGGCGGCATCCTGTTGCGCCAAATCGCCGCGGTAACGATTAAATCCGACCTCATTAAAAAAGGCGATGTCGAGGTGGCGAAAGCGCTCGTCGGCGCCGTCTTGCAGGTAGTCGACGTCGAGGTCATAGACCATTTTGGCGCCCCGGGCGCGGCAATAATCGATGATGGCGAGGCTGTCCATGGCGCCACAGCGGAGCAGGTCGAATTCGACGGGGGTGGAATAAATCAGCTCGGCCTGGGCCAAGACCTCCAACTGCGCCGGGGTGATGTCGATGTGGGTGATGCCTAGCGTAGGGATGAGCACCGTATGTTCGTCTGCCACCAAAAAAATCAGGCATTTGGCGTCGGGCAACGTGTCGTCAAAAATCACTAACGCGGTGTCGACGCCACTTTTTTGCAAATCCGCTAGCAATAGTTGGGTAATCGCACCGCTATTGAGCATGGCCAAAAACTTGACATCCAGCCCCAATGCTGCTGCCACGCAGGCGGCGTTGGCAATCATGCCGCCGGGGACGGCGGGCAGGGTGTGCACGATGGCTTTGTCTTGGATGGTGGGCCAATAGTCGGCGCGGTAGTATTCGTCGAGGGCCACATCACCCACAAATACGGCATATCCCATTCGATTCTCCATCCTGATGACGTTACGCCCATCATACCCTGATTGGCAGTTGACGGCACGGTCAAACTTTGTCAAGATGATGCGTGTCACACCCTCAACGAAGCGAGTATGCCATTGACCTACCTTATCACTGGGTGTACCCACATCAACGACCTCATCGATGCCACGGGACACGCGACCATCGCTCAGCTCGGTGGCACGATTTATACCGTCAACGGCATCAAAACGTACTGTGATGACCTGGTATTTGTGACCACCGCTGGACCTGATTTTGGCGACTTTTTTGGTGCATATTACGCCGCCAATCAGCTGTCGAGCGCCGGTGTCTACCACGTGCTGCCGCGCACCCAATACAACTTCCTCAGCTACCAACCCGACGGGCGCTGGCGGGAATATTCCAAATATGGGGCAGATTTTGGGGCACAATGGGGCGCAGCCGCCCTCATCCAATCCGCTCATGTATTGCCCTTCGCCAGCACCCAGACCCGTGGCATCTACCTCGAATCGAGTGTGACCGAGCCGATCTGGCAGGATTTGGCAACCATCCGGGCTGCTGCCCCGCATGCCAAAATTATGTGGGAGGTAGCGGGCTGGGATATCGACGACCCGGCGCTGCATGACGCTATCGCCGCCTGCATCAATCAGGTGGACATCTATTCCATCAATTTACCTGAATCCATGGCCTATTTTGGCACCAACACTGAAGCCGAATCGTTGGCGGCGATTGTGGCGCTGGGTAAGCCGTGTCTGTTTCGGGTAGGCACCAACGGCGCCTACATGGTGCAGTCGGGCCAGGCCTACTTTGCACCGTCGTACGACCTGGCCCATAGCGTCGACCCCACCGGGTGTGGCAACTGCGCTACCGGGGCAGCCTTGTACGGCTACGCCGAGGGGCTACATCCGTTGCGCACTGTTGTGCTCGCCAACCTAGCGGCGGCACTGAATGCCCGCCAATATGGGCCGTATCCGCTGTATACCGCTGCACTACGCGCCGAGCTCCTGCACCGCGCCGACAGTGAATTTACGCGACTGACAAAGGAAAATAGCCATGTTTCTTGATCTGTTCCCACGCACCAAACCAATCATGGCCATGGTGCACCTCAAAGGGGACAACCGCGACGACATTCTCACCCGGGCGGTGCGTGAAGCCGACATTTATGCCGCCGGTGGCGTCGACGCCATGATTGTCGAAGATTATTTTGGCGATAGTACCGATGTCGAACGGGTGTTGGCGGTACTGGAGCGCGAACGACCGCACTATATCATCGGCGTCAATGTGCTCGATAATTTCGCCAAAAGCTACGCACTGGCGGCGCAGTACCATGCCAAATTCATGCAGGTCGACTCGATTTGCGGGCATCTCGCCCCCGACGACGAGCCGGCCTACTTTGCCATGATTGCGGGCTATCGGCGTGGGGGGACGGTCGCCGTGATTGGCGGCGTGCGCTTCAAATATCAGCCCTATTTGTCGGGACGCAGCCTAGCGGCCGACCTCGCTATCGGCCGAGCGCACTGCGATGCGATTGCGGTGACGGGAGCGGGGACAGGGATTGATACTGATATGCAAAAAATCCACGAATTCCGCGCCATCCTCGGCGACTTCCCGTTGGTGATCGGCGCCGGCATGACGGTGGCGCAAGTCGCCGACAAACTCGCAGTTGCCGATGCGGCCATCGTGGGCAGTACCTTCAAAGATACCCGCAAAGATGCGGGTGAGGTCAGCGCGGCGCATGTACAAGAATTCATGGCGGCGGTGGACGTGATCCGATAGGAGGCTGAAATGGTATGAGAAGTGGCGATTTTGGATGTCAAAACGGGGCAGAGCGCGGAGTTTGAAGCGGCGTTTCCGCAGGCTGCCCCGCTGATTGCGTCGATTCCGGGCTATGTGTCGCATGAATTACACCATTGCCTCGAAAATCCCCAGCGCTATCTGTTGTTGGCGTATTGGCAGACCCTCGACGCACACACGATTGGCTTCCGTCAATCAGCGCAGTACCAAGCATGCAAACGCCTGCTCCATCATTTTTATGACCCATTCCCCACCGTCGAACACTATGTCGCAGTCATACCGCAGGCGACGATGGTATCAGTTGGCGAGTAATTGCATGTGCGCACTCGCCAGAAAAACGAAGAAGGGGAATCACGCGGTGATTCCCCTCCTGAGACGCGAAACAATGTATGTATGTTAATCCGCTTTATACGGGACGTACATTCTCGGCACGAGGACCTTTCGGACCACTGCCCACGTTGTATGTCACCGTCTGCCCTTCATGCAAATCTTCATAACGACAGCCTTCCACACTGCTCATATGGAAAAACAAATCATTTCCGCTGCCGTCAGCAATAAACCCAAACCCTTTGTCTGTCAATCGTTTGATGGTACCTTGTTCCATTGTTCCACTCCTCTGAAATATAATGCCACTTCGGTGCTAATACCTACGCAAATTAAAGGTGGTATACCTTTAAGTTTAACACATACTGACAATACCCACACCAAAATGCAGGAATCTAGTGTTATTCGTGAAGAATTGGAGTGTATACCGAATTTTTCCCCGTCAATCCATGCCTGTTGCACAGTGATAATTAAAATTGTATCCTACGGAACACGGACACGTAGAGTGCTAAAATATAATAAACGCATATCAATACAGACGTAGCTTTAGTGGGAGATTGACGATGGCAGACGACAACATCGACCTAACTCCACTCGAACGCGCTATCAATCGACTCGACGAAGGCTGGGCACGGTATCAGCGCGACGTGAACGACCTGCAGATTCGCGATGGGTTGATTCAACGTTTCGAATTTACCTACGAAATCAGCCACAAAATGCTCAAGCGCTATTTGGAATATACCTCGGCGACGCCTACACAATACGACGCAATGAGTTTTGCAGACCTCATCCGCTCCGGTAATGAGCAAGGACTGCTGTTGGGCATATGGCCGGACTGGAAGCGCTACCGCGACATGTGTGCCAAAACCAGCCACAGCTACGTCGAAGGCATTGCTAGCGAAGTGGTCGCTGGCATCCTGCCCTTTTTGGCAGAGGCGCGTCATTTGTTGGCCCAACTGAAAGCCAAGCGTGCATGATTAACGAGACACCACCCATCGACATCCATCCCGACCACTGGGAAATAGTACGGCGCATTTTGCAAACACATGTGCCACAGGCAGTGGTGTGGGTCTTTGGCTCGCGCGCCACCGGGAAAGCCACCGCGTTTTCGGACCTAGACATCGCTATCATCAGCACCCAACCACTGCCGCTCGACGTGAGTGCGAGCCTGCGCGACGATTTTTCTGAATCTGACCTGCCCTACAAAGTCGATGTTGTTGACTGGGCAACAACAAATGCATCGTTTCGAAACATCATCGCGCGAAATAGGGTGGTAGTTCAATAATCCACAGTTAAAAATTAAAAATTGAGAATGCACAATTGAAAATTAAGGTTGTATTCTCGGTATGCTATCAAACCGGGGAGCAGTCACAGCGCCGTTGGTTGTTGCTGCGTTTGTGGAGTGTCTACGTGTGACAAACTAGTTTGTGGAGTGCAAAATCGATTTTACGCTCCACAAAATGTGTGTTTGTCACGCATTAAATGAAAATTCTACGTGACAACGGAAAAATAGGGCGTCATGGGACGCTGCCCAAAAAATATCGTGCGTATCAAACAAAATTGCACCGACGTGTTGCATCGATGCAATTTCAAAATTATATGTTTTCACCTGTTTTGTAAGTTATTCAATGAGTGTAGGATGTTGTTTGTCGGTATCATTACTGTTGCTGCCTTTCGACGGTGCAAATAGCCCCAATCCCCCACCAATCAACGGCACAAATGATGGTAATGGTGTGGGAATTGCTGTCAGACAGCCGATTAATAGTCCTTTGCCTATTGCAAGCCCCCATTCATCCTTAAATCCATAGCGTTGAATTAATATACAAGGTATCGTCAGTGCAATGGCAATACCTACCGAAACAATCCAGCCTGCGCCTAATGTACTTCCTTCAGCTGCAAATAGCATCCAATCTACCAATAACATGCCAAACCCAACGAGCGGATGGAGCCCCATTGTTTTACAAAATTGCTGAAACTTACTCATTGTGAAATCCTTTTATTCGAAAGCAATTACAAAATGTCCAACCAAGACGTATGCACCAGTAACGCATATGTAAGCCAGGGAACGCGATGCGAAACGTCTTGCAATAATTCCAGGTTGTACACTTATCAAAAACATGCGCTCAATATATCCATTCACAAGCAACAAGTCAATATAAACCTACATCGCTCACAATTTATTCGCTGGGGTGGTGCTTCTAAGACGTTGCCTGTGCATCTCTACGATTTTATTCTGCATTGGCACAATTCATTTACCCGTAAAATACTCCTATTCATTTGTGGCGATACTTCACGCCGCGAGGATCGGTGGGTGTGCGATGACATGCCTCGCACAACGATTGGTGGGTGCGACGATTCATGCACGGGCGATTGATAATCACCGCTACAATTCATTCATTTTCCATTTTCAATTTTGCATTTTGAATTTCACTGGAGCACACCATGACCACTCCCCTACACTTCCACTTGATGCACCCGGGTGGCCCGAGTCTGCCCGGCGACCCCAATGCAGCCTTTTGTATTGACGGCGTCTACCACCTGCACTACATCGTCACTCAGCCATGGCAAGGCCAAGAATCGTTTGCATTTGTGCATGTGAGTAGCCCCGACATGTTGCATTGGACGTGGCACCCCACCACGTTGCACCCCGAATTCACCGGGCATGGCATGTTTAGCGGCACGGGATTTATGACACGAGATGACCAGCCCGCTATCATCTACCACGGCCAAGGCTCGGGTCGCAACCAAATTGTCATCGCCACCGACCGCCAGCTGACCGGCTGGCAACCACCCTACCCCGTCGATGTGCGCAACCGCGACGGCAGCGTGGCCGAGATTAATCACTGGGACCCCGATTGTTTCGTGATTGGCGACAGCTACTACGCCATTTCGGGTGGCGAAAACCCGCCCCTGCTCAAATCAACAGACCTACGCACCTGGACACACGTGGGACCGTTTTTGGCGCACGACCTGCCCGATGTAGCGTATGGTGAAGACATCTCGTGCCCTAATTTTTTTCCTATTGGTGACAAATGGATGCTGCTGTGCATCAGCCACCACATCGGCTGCCGCTACTACATCGGCGATTGGGATGCGGTCAACGAACAGTTTGTGCCACAAAGCCATGGCCGGATGAACTGGCGCCGTGACAATCAAGCCTTGTTTGGCATGCAGCAGTGGCGCGTCGACTTTTTTGCCCCCGAAAGTCTGCTGACGCCCGATGGCCGCCGGGTGATGTGGGCCTGGTTGGCCACCCTCGGGCGGAGCGACGGCAGCATGGACACGCGCACCATTCACTCACTGCCCCGCGAGCTGTCGCTGGCGCCTGACGGCACATTGCGCATCACACCCCTGCGTGAGCTGGCCACGTTGCGTCACGACCACAGCGTGCAGCATGATGTCGACATGGGTCCGCCACAGACCAACCTGGCGCTCAATCCTACGGGGGTTCAGCAACTGGTGGACTATGCGGGTGCGGCGGTTGAAATCCGCATCACCATTGATCGCCAGCAAGCCCTGCGGAAGTTGTTTGGCATTGTGGTGTGTGCCGACGCACAGGGCTGCGGGTTGCCACTGATCTTCCGCCCCGAGACGGGTACGATGCGGCTGGGCAACGCCGAAGCGCCCTTTGCCATCACTAGTCTAGCCGCTGATGAGGACCTCGAGATTCGGATTTTTATTGATCACTTTCTGGTTGAAGTATTCGTCAATGACCGCCAAAGCATGGTGGCTGAATACGCCGATTATGCTGGTCACACAGCGTTGTTTGGTGTTACGGTGGGAGCGGCGACTATGCTCAAAACACTCGAGGTTTACAAAATTGAAAGTAGTTTCACTATTTAATGTCTCGCACAGAGGGCACAGAGGACGCGGAGGCATCACACTCTGCGTCATTGCATGGGAACGATAGCGACTGTGCAATCTCCGAGCGGTAGTCTGACGTCACGCTTCCTCCTTCATTTTGTAGAGCGTCTACGGGTAACAAAATAATTTGTGGAGCGTAAATTTGATTTTACGCTCCACAAAAACATTTATATATTGCACTCCATCATCGGCGCCATGGAATGACTGCGCTACATGGTGGGTTTGCCGCCCATTGGATCACCCATGCCCATTCCCATCCCGCCCATACCACCCATCGTGCCCCCCATGGGATCACCCATGGCACTCTGGGGCTTGGGGGTCGACAGGCTCCATTCCACGTTGGAACCGGCCGAGGCGGTGGGATCGACGCCGCGCAACATCATGCCTTGGCCGCGCGAAAGGTGGGTTACAATCGTTGGTTGATCTTCGGGATCGCGCATCTGCACGAGCATGGTGGTGCGCGCTTCGCTACTGGTGTTGACACCCGAGCCGTGCACGGTCAAGTAACTGAAAAAGAGCACATCGCCGGCCTTGGCCGGACAGGCCACCGACGATTCCAGCGGGTATTGGTCAAACGGCAAGTGCCAGCCGCCATCGGCGACGTGTGGGATGGGGCCGTTTTTGTAGCTCTTATCGACCACGCGGATGCAGCCTTTTTCGAGGGGCGCATTGTCGAAGTGCACCACGGCGGCAATCATGCTGTCGTTGTCGTGTGGGAAAAAGGGCTGGTCTTGGTGCATCGGGAAGGGCGAGCCTTTTTCGGAGGGCTTGATGAACAGCTTGTTGTGGTGGAGCTGCACATTGGGCGAGCCAATGATTTGGGCGGCCGCAGCGGTAAAGCGCTCGTCGAGCATCATGCGGGTCAACAGCGCCGAGTGAAACTGCACGTTGTGGCAGTGCAGCAGCGAGGTTTTGGTGGCGGTCACCGCCCGGGCACTGGTCCAGGTGGCATCGACTTCACTGATACTGCGCAAGCGCTCGATGACGGCGTGTGCTTCGACACGAAACTGGGCGGCTTCCTCGGCCGAAAACATCCCCTCGACCAACAAATAGCCGTGTTCGCGATAAAAATCGACTTGTGCCTGTGTCAGCATACATTCCTCCATTGAATGTGGGTGTGCAACGGTGCACGACGCGTGATGATGTATGTGGGATGAGGCGATTGTAGCATAGGAATTGAGAATGGAAAATTGAAAATGCACAACGCCTCCGCGACTCCGTACCTCCGCGTGAGATAAATAGCAAATCGCATTGGTCGACAGGCATAGGCTACCACAATAGTAAAAAGAATTGCTGCCTTTATGTGTCATGATGGAGCAAAAAGTGGTGGGGTATAATGAGGAAAATCATAGATCTTAAAATGTGCATGGGGAAACACCAGTACTGCGCGAACGAGAGGAAAACCAATGAAAACCAACGACATAACCAAAGCCAAAAATCCAGCTATGCGGGGGGCACTGAACGCCCTTATCCGCGCGGCCGCGGCCGCCCGAAAAATCGCCATCCAGACCGATACTCACCTCGTAATTTTCAAAGACGGCAAAATACAACGACTATCTGCCGATGAACTCCGCCTGCAGGACGAAACGAAGGACGCCATGCGAAGTTAGAAGCGTGAAGGAGAAAGTATGAAGTGACGTGCGAAATATTGGAAGCGCATCAATGCCTGCTCGATGCGCTGGCGCAACATGCAATTTCCTACTTCTCTGCCGGTTGCCATCGCAACCGGCAGGGAATGAGTGGCGTAGGTATTGAACGATCACTAAAGCCGTTATAATCCAATTGTGACGATCATTATCAATCGTTTGCTGATTTTTTGGTTGCACAAATAGCATGACAAAGTTCATAATGGGTGTCAACGAGCAATCAAGATTGCTTTTTTTATGTACGAATCGAGCACGAGATGATCAACAGCCTCTTGTCCCTTTCATTCCTTTTGGTGGTATCGCTGACAAACAGTGGAGTCTCGGCGCTCGCAGACTTTTTGCAGGCGCAACGCCCCGCAACCGACGGAAAAGATGCCCACTCAGACCAATGGAATCTGTTTTCTTTTGCGGATGCATCAGTGCTCGCACAATGGTACAGCCGTACCGACACGGTGATGGGTGGGATTAGCGACAGTGCCCTCAAACCAACCGGCAACGACAGCGCGCTGTTCAGCGGCGTGGTGCGCTTTGACTACAATGGCGGCTTTGCAACGGTACAAACCGACCTCCCCACCGCCCGCAACCTCGCCGGCTACGACGGGCTGACCCTGCGCATCCGTGGCGATGGCAAAACATACGGTATCTCGGTGCGCAATACCGAACGAGCAATCGGCTACGAAGCCACATTTGCCACCCAAGCAAACACCTGGCAAGAGGTGCGCCTGCCATGGCGTATGTTCGTCCCCAAGCGTTCTGGTGACATTCTCACAGGATACGTGCTCGATCCAGCCAACATTCGGTCGATGCGACTCATCATCAGCGGCCAAGCAGGTCCCTATACCCTCGAGGTCTCGCACATTGGCGTGTACCGGAACGGAATAAATAATTAGGCGGTATCTCAGGTATCAGTGCGTCGTTGTTGGGCTACGACGATACGCGAGCATGGTTGCGTTCATGGTTCGCAAGGGTTTTTACGCGGATAGCGTAACGACAATTTCCGTACTTCCTCCCGTTCCACTTCCACTTCCTCATTCTCCATTTTCAATTCTCCATTTTCAATTCTCCATTTTCAATTCTCCATTTTCAATTCTCCATTTTCAATTCTCCATTTTCAATTCTCCATTCTCCATTCTCCATTTTCAATTCTCCATTCTCCATTCTCCATTTTCAATTCTCCATTCTCTGGACTTGCCCAAATCGTCAACATCGGCTATAATCGGCGGCGCAAGCAGACAAGGGCGTCAGCCAATGGAGTGCTGTTTTTTAATGCGGTTTCGTGCAGTTTTGCAGTCTGATACATAAGGAGTCACCACTGTGTCTTCACATCAAATTGGTTCGATTGTCGCTCGTGAAATCCTCGACTCGCGTGGCAACCCCACCGTCGAAGTCGACGTACGCCTCGAAGGTGGCGCCTTTGGGCGCGCCATCGTCCCCTCGGGTGCCTCAACCGGTGCCTACGAAGCCCTCGAGTTGCGCGACGGTGACAAAAAGCGCTACCTTGGCAAAGGTACCCTCAAGGCCGTGGCCAACGTCAACACCAAAATCGCCGCCGCCTTGGTAGGCATGGATGCCACCGATCAGCTCAGCATCGACGCCGCCATGATTGCCCTCGATGGGAGCGATTCAAAAAAGAACCTTGGCGCCAACGCCATCCTCGGCGTTTCATTGGCCACCGCCCGCGCCGCTGCCGCCGCCTACGGCCAACCCCTCTACCGCTACATCGGTGGCGCCCACGCCCATGTGTTGCCCGTACCGATGATGAACATCATGAATGGTGGCAAGCACGCCATCAACTCCACCGACTTCCAAGAATTCATGATTATGCCCGTCGGTGCAAGTAGCTTCCGCGAAGGTTTGCGCTGGGGTGCTGAGATTTATCACAACCTCAGCAAAGTGCTCCACGACCGCGGCCTTTCGACCACCGTCGGCGACGAAGGTGGCTTTGCGCCCAGCTTGCCCAACAACGAAGCCGCCTTGCAGGTCATCATGGAAGCCATCGAGCGCGCCGGCTACAATGCCGGCACGGACGTGATGCTGGCCATGGACCCCGCCTGTACCGAGCTTTACCACGACGGCAAATATGTGCTCGAGCGCGAAGGCCGGAGCCTGACCAGCGCCGAGATGGTCGAGTACTGGGCTAACATCGCCAGTAAATACCCACTCATTTCACTCGAAGACGGCTTGCACGAAGACGACTGGGCCGGTTGGGCATTGCTCCGCCAGCGCATCGGCGACCGCGTACAGCTCGTCGGCGACGATTTGCTCGTCACCAACGTCACGCGCCTCGAACGGGCCATCAA
>CALQBW020000038.1 GCA_943328915.2 Singulisphaera sp. GP187
CCGGTGGCAACCCCATAAACATTCTCGATTATGAGCGCAATAGCCCTGAAATGCGCAAAATTCGTGGCAACAACATCTCGATGATCTTCCAAGAGCCGATGTCATCGCTAAATCCGTGTTACACGATTAGCAATCAAATCGAAGAAGCAATTCGCTTGCATCAGACCAATGACAAAGATGAATCACGCAAACGGGCTATTGATGTATTGACCAAGGTCGGCATGCCAAACCCGGTTCGTATTGCAGATTCGTATCCGCACGAATTGTCTGGTGGGATGCGCCAACGGGCTATGATTGCCATGGCGTTGTCGTGTAATCCCACGTTGCTGATCGCTGATGAGCCCACTACCGCACTCGACGTCACCACCGAAGCCAGTATTTTGGATTTGATGCGCGAATTACAGAGCGAAATCGGTACATCCATCATGTTCATCACCCACAACATGGGTGTGGTCGCCCAGATGTGTGATGAAGTTGCGGTGATGTACTTAGGACGGGTAGTCGAACGTGCCTCGGTTGATGATATTTTTTATGAACCACGACACCCCTACACGATCGCATTGTTGCAATCAATTCCCCGTTTGGGTCGTACCAAAGGGATTCTTGCTTCGATCGAAGGAAGCGTGCCTGACCCCTATTCACGGGTGAATGGTTGTCCGTTCCACCCCCGTTGCCCAGTGGCAATCAAAGGTGTATGTGATACAATCCTCCCCGAAGAAACCATCGTCGATGCAGCCAATGGTCACACCGTGCGCTGCCACCTATACTCGTGAGGCGCCCATGACGACCGATGATATGTTGCTAGAGGTCCGTGGCCTCAAAAAGCACTTTCCCATTCGCTCGGGTTTATTACGCCGTGTCACCGGGACGGTGAAGGCAGTCGATGGAATTGACTTCCACATCAAGAAAGGCGAAACGCTGGGCTTGGTGGGTGAATCCGGATGTGGCAAAAGCACCGCCGGGCGAGCATTACTCCGTTTGCATGAACCTACCGCAGGCGAGATTATTTTTAATGATCCGACCCTTGGTAAGGTTGATGTCGCCAAACTTGATCGTGCCACGATGCTCAAGTTGCGCCCTAACATGCAAATCATCTTCCAAGACCCTTTCACTTCTCTGAATCCGCGTTTGACGGTTGGGCAAATCGTTGGTGAACCACTCGAAATTCAACATCGCGCGTCGGGGAGCGAACTCAAAGATCGAGTCGCAGAACTCCTCAACGAAGTGGGAATCCGCCCCGAAAACATGTCGCGGTACCCCCACGCATTTAGTGGTGGGCAACGCCAACGTATTGGGATTGCCCGGGCCCTCGCACTCAACCCCAAGTTGATTGTGTGTGATGAGCCGGTATCAGCACTCGACGTTTCGATTCAAGCCCAAGTCTTGAATCTGCTCGGAGAACTCCAAGCAAAATATGGTTTGGCCTATTTGTTTGTGGGTCATGATTTAAGCGTGATTGAGCATATTTCGGACCGAGTGGCGGTGATGTATGTCGGCTATATCGTCGAAATGGCCAAAACCGACAAACTCTACTTCACTCCCAAGCATCCGTACACCGAAGCATTGCTCAATGCCATCCCCAAAGCAGATCCGCGTATGCGCACTCGGCCGATTCGCTTGCAGGGCGAAGTGCCAAGCCCAGCCAATCCACCCAGTGGGTGTTACTTCCATCCCCGCTGTCGCTATGCAAAAGATATTTGCAAACAAGAGCGTCCGCCGCTTCAAAATATCGGTGATGAGCATTTTGTGGCCTGTCATTTCGCCAAAGAGTTATCGTTGGTCGGAGTACAACCGTTAAATGACATCAAGCTTGAAATGCCCGCCAAAAAATCCTAACAGGTTGTAAACGACTCCGAGATGGTTCCCATCTCGGAGTCGTTTTTGGCTTAATCGTGCCCTAGTTTGACAGGAATGTGCTACGATAGACCACGACGATGTGGTCAGTAAGGAGTATCAGATGGGTGACATAGTACGCATTGGAATTATTGGATGTGGTGGCATGGCCAGGCACCATGGTCGCATGTTTGATGCGTTGCCAGGTGTGCAAGTTGCTGCTTTGTCAGAACCTTCAGCAGATAATCTCGAACGGTTTATCCGTGAGACGGTCTCCGACAAAAATACTCTGCCGACCACGTATCACGATTATCGCGAGATGCTCAAAAAAGAACGGCTCGATGGTGTGGTGATTGTGACTCCGCATAATCAACATTTCCAACAGACGATTGATGCCATGAATGCCGGTGCCCACGTGTTGGTCGAAAAACCAATGGTGATTGATACCGAAGATGCGTTGGCATTGATTGAACATTCAGATAGGTCAAAAAAAATCTTGTCGGTTGCATTTCCTGGCCCATTTACCTGCGAATTTCAATACATCAGAGATATTATTGCGAGCGGCAAATTAGGGAATCTATCTTTGGTCACGGGAGTCTGTGCTCAGCCTTGGATCCAAACGCAAAAAGGTACTTGGCGTAGTGACCCGGTTCAATCAGGTGGTGGGAATCTCTACGACAGTGGCGCACACATGTTTAATGCAATGTTGTATTTGTCTGGTCAATCGGTGACGGAAGTCTATGCCTGTGTCAACAACAAAGGCGAAGCGGTCGACATTGCCGGTACGGTCGTGATGCGTTTTGCCGATGGCACGCTAGGCAGCGCCGCAGTCAGCGGTGATGCCACGGTATTTGAGCAGGGAATTTATATCCAGGGGACGGGTGGGAGCGTCAAAACGAGCATTTATGGTGGTACGATGGAGCATTGGCAAGATGGCCAAATGATTAAGTACCCCGCAGTGCCTACCACGCAATCCATCCAAGAAAACTTCCGTGAGTGTATACTTGGGCGTGCGACGACCCCCAGCCCTGCGTTATTGGGGTTGCGGCAAGCACGACTTATGGATGCAATATATGCTTCGGCAAAACATGGCCAACCGGTGGCTGTGGTCGCAGATTAGGTATCTTCAGAGAGGGGTTTTTCATGAAGGTTGGTATTTTGACCGCGCCCGTAAGCCGTGAGCCATTAGACAAACTCATTCCGTGGGCGGCATCAATTGGGGTACAACAAATCGAACTCGACGTAAGTCCTGGCGGCAATTTTGATGCCATGACCGTTACCAGTAGCGACATTGCTTCTCTCAACAAATTGTTGGCAAAACACGACATTACGTTGTCGAGCATTGTCTGTTATTGGCACACCATGATGACCGGTGTTACTGCCGATCATTTGGCAATGTCCAAAAAAGTCTTCCCTGCGGCTATTCAACTTGCTCCTAAGTTAGGTGTGGAATTAGTCGGCGCTATTGCTGGCTTCCCCACTCCTGGCAAAAACCGCCTGCAAACGATACGCGAAGACATGCCAGTGCATATGAACCCAATGATGAAGTTGGCAAAAGAAGCCGGCGTCAAAATTATGTTTGAAAACTGGTACGCGACCAATTTGCAAAACCTCGAGCACTTCCAAACGTTGTTTGAAGTTTTCCCAGACGAGCATATGGGCCTCAATTACGACCCATCGCACCTTGATTGGCAAGAAATCGATTATATTGATGGAGTACGCGAATTCCAAAAGCGTATTTTCCATGTCCATGCCAAGGATGTATGGGTCAACCCCACGCGTCGTGCCCGCGTTGGTTCAAATGGCGACGGCTGGTGGCGCTACGTTCTGCCAGGCTATGGTCGCATTCGCTGGGGTGAGTTTTTGACCACATTGCGCCAAGTCGGGTATGACGGTGTGATTTCGGTTGAACATGAAGATGACGCATTTGGTCCACACGAAGGGTTCGCCAAATCAGTGCGGTATTTGCGCTCCTTGGTCGATTAATTATTGTTGCTCTCGTGATGCCGCCTCACCAAAGTGGGGCGGCGTTTTTACCGAAAAAAATATGCAAATACCACCCCCCACTGCGGAACAACTTGCCATCATTGCCCACCCACTACGACACCATGCTCGTGTTCTTGCGGTGGCAGGGAGTGGCAAAACGACCACTATCGTGCTTCGTGTGGCCCACCTGATCAAAGAAATGGGGGTCGACCCGCGTGGCGTGCGTGTGTTTGCCTATAACGCCCTGGCGCGTAACGAATTGCGCGAACGAATTGACACCCTCTTCACCGAAAAAAGCGACCAACCACGGGTCGATACGTTTCATTCATTTGCGTACCGTTGGCTCAAACAAGCAATCGGTGAGCAATTAATCGAAGAACCCAAAGAATGGTGGCTCGATGAGCAAACCGATCGTTCGCGTTTGATGATGCACCGCGCCATCCAATCGCTGGTCCAAGACGGGGTGGTCGAGGAAGGGGCCGTCGATGTCGATGCGGTGGCGGCGGCGATTACCCTTTGGAAGGCAGCGCTCATTCCGGCTGGAAGTGACCGGGCGGCACATGCCACCAGTAGCGATATTCCGTTGGTCTATGCCCGCTACGAAGAAATGCGATTGGGCTATGGTGCTGTAGGTTTCGATGATTTTGTCCCATTGGTGATTCAATTAGCCGAAGCGCACCCCAAATTTTGGCGTAAAGTCACTGGTGCCATGCGTGTCTTGATTGTCGATGAATACCAAGATGTCAATTTTGGTCAACAGTTATTGGTGACCAAAATGGCTGGCACCACTGCCGATGTGATGGTCGTGGGGGACGATGATCAAACGATTTATGAATGGCGAGGGGCCCGCCCAGATTATCTGCTCAGCCGCTTTGGAGCGGGCTTAGCCGAGCGTGAGATTATCGATTACCCGCTCACACAAAGCTTTCGGTTTGGCCCCCTCCTGGCCCAATGTGCTCACAATGTGATAGTGCGAAACAAAGTGCGTTTTGCCAAAGATTTAGTGGCTGCCGACTGGCAATCTACGACTAACGTGCAAATATGTGAAGACCGGAGTAATCGGGCGGGGATAATCGACGATGTCCTGTGTGATCAGTTGGTGTCGTGGTGTAGTATGCAAGCGCCGACAAGTGTGGTGGTGTTGGGTCGTACACTCGGGCAATTGCAATCACTCGAAATTGCCTGCCTATTGCGCAAAATCCCCTACCGCATTCTTGGGCGGGGTCCGTTTTATCAACGGCGAGAACATACACTACTCGCTGATTACGTCGCGACACTGCTCGCCCTTGACACGCCACTCAACGAGGGTATCGCGACGCGGTTTATCCGGATTGCCAATACACCTATGCGTGGTTTGCAGCGTGATGTGTTGCAGCAGTCGTTGCGCGAAGATAGTGCCCAAGCACATACGTTACGAACCATGCTGACCCGGCTGAGCGAACAAGCTGAAATTTCGTTGCAAGCCCGTGAGCGCATTACCGATTTGTTAATTCTCTTTGAACAACTCGGTCGCTTATTGCGAGACAACGCGAGTGGTTACGAATTGTTGAGCACCCTGAGTCAGCAATTACGCCTCGAAGAACATTTTGTGCGGGCGTATGGGAGGGGCGAAGCCGCCGCGGAACGTAGTATTGCAGTACGACATCTGATTGCCGTCGTAGAGCATTTGCAAATCAGTGCAAATGATTTTTGTGACTGGTTGGCGGCATTCGATGCCACCGCCGGCCAAGCCGACGAAACCCAGCACGTGTTGTTTACCACCGTGTACCGTGCCAAAGGGCTCGAATACGACCATGTGCTCATCCCAGCGGCGCTCGAAGGCTACACACCTGCCCATGGGAGTTCCCCCGAAGTATTCGATCGCCAGGATCCGCAATCAGTGCCAGCGGGCTCTGATGCCATCGAAGAAGAACGGCGCTTGTTTTATGTAGCAATAACCCGCGCAAAGCAATTGCTCACCATCGGTGTGCCATTGCCGTCGGCCGGATTGGGACGAGATGCGTTGCCGTCGGCGACACCTTCACGTTTTGTGTATGAAATGAAACTGGCGGTCAGTGAACAAATCTTCGCAAGTGCGCAAACAGACCCGGAAGCCTTCCAAGAAGCACTGAGCGAATTGGGTGCAAGTCCCGGCATGTTGGTGCACTTGAAACGATATTTACATAATGATGATGCTGCATTGACGGTACTAAACCGCTTCCGTGGCGAGATTTGGCCGATGCGCCCCTTGCGCCCAAAACGGTAATCCGCGTCGCAGACATACTGAAAGTGATGCAAATGGCAATGTGGCCGTTTGATACGCATGTTGAGCGCAACCAAAGACGACGATTGTGGCGGATGGATTTACTGCGCCCGTACCTGGTGTGATACAGGATAGTCGTCGCCTTGAGAGTGGGGTACCGATGGGTGGCTTGGGGACTGATTATTTCACGGAAGGAGGTAAAGGCAAAATAAGCCTCTGCTCGATTTTCATAGAATCGTCTCTCCCCGCCGTGAATTCAAAGAATGGTTGCAGGTACAGGTCAACAACCCTACAACGTGCCCATGTCGATTGTCGATAGCGCCATCGGGGCCCGACCTAGGTTGCCGATATTGATTGCACATTGTATATCAACCCTTTTCACTGGGAATTCAGCGGTGACGCCGTTGATTTTGCGTGATGCATTGGCAGCAATATTACGCAACGTTCATTGAAATCGAAATCAGTAAACCAGTGCTCAACCTCTCGATATTGGACTGGTGATTACGCCACCACATTCAAAAAACAGCAAGGCCGCGACATTGGTAGACGGGCGATTGTTGATTGGTGTTTCAATGCATATCGAAGCTGGCGAGACGCAGCCTGCTGCATCTCGCTAGCTTAGTTTTTATTGATTGCCTTCGGGACACATCATCCGGGCAGGGCAATGGATGCAGTAATCGGCACGTGGAACGGCTGGATAGTCACTATTCACGATGTGCTGTACAGCTTTTTCCAAACGAAGCATGGTCTGTTGCATGGCGTGTACGTCGTTGGCAATGGTGATTTGTTCGCCACTGCGGACATGATAAACCACCAATTCGCTGGGCTGAGTGCTGGCCTGTCGTAGCATGATTGCATTGGCATACAAGCGTAACTGGTCGCCGTGGCGCGTGCTGATGCCGGCACTGTCGAAGTCGGTTTTGAAGTCGATAATCTGGGTGGGTGTGAGTCGGTCGATGACCCCACTGAGCTCGACTACCGCCGATGGCGTGTCGATTTGCCAGCGGATGCGTTGTTCGACTTCGTGCGGTTGGGGTGGCTGCTTGCCAAGTGGTGAATCGAGATAACGTTGTACAAAGGTTGCTAATTCTGTCTGGATTGCTATGGCTACTGCCTCACCATAACGCTGTACGGCTGCTGCGACCAAATCGGCCGCGTTGCCATCGGGCATGCTGGCATGGGCTTCAACGGCGGCGTGGAACAACGTGCCGAGGATGCGGGCATTGGCTCCCTGTTGATCGGGGTCGTCACTGACAGTGTAGGCGTCGGGTTCGGGAGCGTTGTCGTTTGGCGCAGACGCATGGGATTGTGGTAGCACATATTGGCCACTGGCGATGGTGATTGATTGGGCTAAGGAGACGCTTTCGTCGTGTTCGGCACTATAGAGGGGATCAATCCCACTGCGACGCTGAAAGCGGTAACGCCGTGGACATTGGGTCAGCTCGTGGATTGCCGACGGCGACAAACTGATAATCCGTTTATATGGCAACGGATCTGTGTGCGTGGTATTGACGGGTGGTGTCGTCGGCAATGGTTGGGAGCGGAAGGTGGGGACGATTTCGATATCACGGCAATCGACGCCTGCAATAGGATATTGTTGTAGGTAGTCAAATGTCACCGTAAATTGTGAATCATTTGTTTTTGATGGAACATGCGCACTGACCATTAGCCAATGCTTGGCGCGGGTCATGGCCACATACCACAACGCGAGTAATTCGTTGTAGTCCTGGCGTTCGAGTTCGTTGTTCAAGCGGAGTTGGGCCTCATCGGGATGCGCAGGGACGACCAAATAGCCGGATTGAAAGGTTGGGTTTTTTTCATCGCGCAAGGTAAATGCGTGTGCATCGGGAATAAACACTGCACCAAATTCAAGTCCTTTGGCGGCATGGACGGTCATAATTTGCACCGCATTGGCGTCGGTTTTGAGCTCAGGGGCGGCGCTTTCGGGATTATCGCGCATGCGCTCGACGAGTTGCCCTAACAAATCGGGTACATTGGCGGCCGGCAATGCGCGACAATCGTTGACGAGCTTGGTGAGCATTCGTTGACCGTACGCACCGTCACGTTGCCACAACCCACAGCACAAAATGACTTCATGCAGCCATTCGGCGGGGGCTAGTTGCCATTGCTGGGCAGAGAGGTGTTGTTGCAGTTGGACAAATGTGCCAATCGGCGTGATGTCGTGTTGCTGGGCCAACAGCATCATCCAGAGCGACACGTCGCGGTGTTGTTGGCGAATCTGTGCCAAACGCACATCGTCGATGGTGTTGGTTGCCTGCAATAGTGCCCGCGTGAGTGCCATTTCATTGCTGGGGTCGATGATGGCGATGGCGGTATGGATGGCATCGAGAATCAATGGCCGTTCATAAAAGGGATTCTTTTTGCCACGGTCAAAGGGAATCCCGGCTTGTTGCATGGCATCTGCATAGACATCGAGATGGTTTCGCCGGCGCAACAAAATCGCCATATCACCATAGGCCACACCATAGCTGGTGTGGAGTTCTTGCATACGGGCGGCGACGGCCGTTGCTTCGACCGCTTGGTCGGTATAACGATAATAGCGCACACAATCAGTGGCGATTGTATCGATGTCATGCCGGGCAGAGATAAGGGTTTTGGTGCGGTCAAATTCGGGAGGAGTAGCGAATTGATAGCTGTTGAGCCCAATATTGGCCAGGTCGAGGATGGGTTTGAACGAACGGTGATTTTCAATCAAATCAATCTTGTGTTGGCTGGCTTCACGGATATCGATAATGTTTTGGACTTGGGCTTGGCGCCAGAGATAAATCGCTTGACGGGGGTCACCGACTACGGTGCGGTGGGATGGTTGGGTATTGGTTTGGGGAGTAATGCTTGCCAATAAATTCGCTTGGACGGCGCTGGTATCTTGGTATTCGTCGACCATCACAAAGCGTACATCGCCACAGAGTTGGGGGAATTGAGCAATCAGCCAGGGCACCACGTTGATGAGGTCGTCGAGGTCGAGTTGCCCCTGTTGGCTGAGTTGCACACTCCGGGCTACAAAATTCCATTGCATGGCTTGACCGAGCAAGGCATGGGTATCGCTCAGTGCCATGGTTTGGGCGAGGCGTTCGGCTAGTTGGGTGCTGGCGAACCCCATTCCTTTGGCATCAGCGAGCATTTGAGTGATGAGTTTGGCAAGTGACGCATCATTCCAGTCAACATTGTCGATGATGCTATAGAGGTGGGCATAGGCTTCTTGCCATCCATATGCCAAAAACCGCTCCCAGCATTCTTCGGCAATCAAGAGCGCATCACGTTCATCGCAAAACGGCTCGTCGGGGTCCAGGTTGAGGGCGATGCTTTGGCTGAGTGCCAGGCGGGCTGCAAAGGAATGGAATGTCGAAATATGAGCTTCGGCCATATCGACGCGACTCAGATTGAGGTCGGCTGCTTGGGTGACTTTGTACATCATGCGCGCCCGCATTTCGGTGGCGGCTTTTTCGGTAAAGGTAAGCACCACGATATTGCGAGGATGCAGGCCGGGTGTTTCGGTCAAGATTTTGACGTAGCGATTCGCCAAGGTTTCGGTTTTGCCGGTACCGGCGCCCGCAATGATACAGACGGTGCTATTGAGGGGCGCGTTGAGCGCTTGTAATTGGTGGATGTTGGGGGCGAATGTCGTCATCAGTGTCTCCTTTTGGTGTTGCGCTCAGGGATTAATAATTGGTCTGGATGGCATCGTCACAAATCAAGGCAAAGGGACAATATTTGCAACCATGACTGGGGGTGGTAGGGTAGGGCGTCTGGCGCATTTGCTCCATGATACGGTCGAGTTGCAGTGCAATCGTACCGTGCAAGTCGCTGGTAGCTAATTGGATGCCGATGTGTGTCGTACCTTTTTTGAGAATCTCCGTTGGCTGACTCCCCAGGATAGTAACTCGCGTCGGATCTTTTGCGGCATGTGTTGGTTTCGGAATTCCCAAGTAATACATTCGCATCTGGGTAGCGGCCGGGGTTAGGCTCCATTCGGGTTGAGTCAACCCCAACAAATAGACTGGGATTTGGTAATTGGTCGGTTTTTCGTCGTTTTTGGGTAAAAAAACCTTGAGGAGATCTGAATATGCTTTGGTTTTGCTGGTTTTATAGTCGATGATCTCGTAGTAGCGCTCGGTACTACTGATGGTCACGAGGTCGATGCGGTCGATGCGGGCATTGATGCGTTTGCCATTGAGCGTCATACTGAGTTGGTGCTCGAGCAAAACCGGTCGCCGGATTGCCTGTTTGTGAAGCGCGTGCTCGATGGTCACCCAGCGCTCTAGGAGCTGCTCGATTTTGCGCAAACTACTGCGTTGGCGTAGTCCTTCACCAAACCGGTTGCTCCAGCGCTGGGTGGGCATATAGTTGGTACCTGCACCCAGCGCGACCGGCTCGCCTTGCCAGGCGGCAGCCAGGATTTGGCTGGTGCGCTGGGGCAATTGTGCCAAGGTCATTTTGAATGTGGCAGCTGATTCGTTGCGTAAATCGACGTCACTGGTCTGACCATTGCCGAGGGCAGCACACAGCACTTCGTGGATGAGGTTGCCGGTATCGAGATTGCGCTCGTCGCGACTATCATCATCGTCGTCATCGCTTATCCGTACGATTTTTTCATAAAAATAGCGCCGTGGACAGCCGAGATAATTGCTGATTTGGCTGGCCGAAAAACTATTGTCGTGCATCACTTGCCGCACCGGCGTCGTCACCGGTGCGGGATGGTGTGCGACGGGCATGGCGGCGCCGTTGATGCGGGTAATGTTCGTCGTGTCTGTGACTTCGAGTTCGCCATTTGCCGTAAATCGCGCCATGCCGTGGAGGATACGCTCAAAGTATGGCGAAGCGAGTTGGGTTGCTCCATTGACGCTGTGATGGGCCATAGTAAACACCACTTCGTGGGCGTGGCTGCCACACAACGTCGCGAGGCGGCGCTCCTCCCGCTCGCTCGACGCGGGAGCCGCGGTGCGTAATGGTGGATGTGGGCGGTGTGATGCCACAAACGCCGCACACAACGTTTGCTCTCGAAAGAGTTGATACCCAAAGGCACTGCGTGGCGCCACATGCTCGCTCATGCCCATCACGATGACACAGTCTGCATTGGCCGATGCGCCGGTGCGGCTATGGATGGTGAGGGGCAAGGTGGTGCGATACATAGCATCGAGGGTATTAGGCAAACTTTCGATACTACTGATTAATTGTTCACGCTGCGCCCCCGCTATTTTTTCAGATAGGGCAATGCGATCGACTTCTTCGATGCGGGCCAGCCAGCTGTGATAATCGCGGAGCCAAGCATCACGCACATCGACCGCAATGGTGTTGTTGAGCCACGCCCACATGAGTGCATTACTCCATTTGATTAACGCACTGATTTGGGGGGCGATGGGGCGTTGGATGTCGACGGCATTGAGTTTGGCAGTAAGCGCTTCGGTATGTAGGTTGGCACTGTCGCGACTGGCCTGCCGGGCTTGGGCGCTACTGAGCCCCCAAAACGGCAATTGCAATAATTGATTGAGCATCGCGCGTTGTTGCAACTGGTCGCTAATGGTCGGCCAGCGTAGTGCTCCCCGCCCCAATTGAATCAAGGGATTTTGGCTGCTAGGCGGCACGAGTGGTGCCAACGGAATTCCTTGCCCGATGAGTGCTGCGCGCACGTGAGGTACGAGTGATTCATCGCAACAGACGATGGCGACGCTTCGCTGGGCGGCGAGCCGTTGATAGGCGAGCAGGGCAATCGCCTGACATTCGTCGACGATGGTGGGTACGCCCGCAATCCAGGCCGTGTTGCTCGGCATCCCAACTAACGTCAGGGCTGGATTGGCAGTAACTTGACCGAGGACCCGTTGGGCAACCAAATCGCCGCTGTGGTGATCGGATGCAGGCCATGGTTGGGGTGGTGAGAATTGACATAACCAGTTGTGCACATCGGCGAGTTCTGGCGCGTGGTGCCCGGCATGTACCCAGCCCGCCAGTGTTACCGCATCAATCGGCTGGATGAGGTGGGCGAGGGCATGGAGTTGGGCCGCACTGGCATGTTGCAATTCGCCAGCGACGACGAGGTCGTAGGGTAGTGGCGTCGATTGATTGTCGCAGACATGCAATGCCACATCGTCATAGGCGATAACCCCTTGGTCATCGAGGATGGCGGCATAGCGGGCATAGGTTTGAGCGAGTTCATGGTGTATATCGAGTTCGCGGTCGATCTGCCCCCAGCGCTGGCGTTTGCTCGAGATCCAGCTGAGCGCCTGGGCGATTTCATTCAATGCCCCGCGATTGTGCCCGAATTGTTGGTACAGAGCGCCGCCTACCTGCGCCCACGCCGTATTGACCACCACCATGCGGCTGGTTGCGCTAATGACTGGGCGTGGTGCAGTGCGCTTGAGCTGTTTCATCAGCAAAGTCTGCAACGTAATGACTTCGATTTGGGCGTGTGGCTGATTGGTGAATTGTTGGCGTAACCAGGTGGCGTGGGGGCGACTGGCAGTAATAACTAGGGTGCGGCGTGTGCCGGCTTGTTGAGTAACATAACGAATGAAGTCGCCATGATACAACGCGTGGGGAACCGCATACTCAAATACATTTCTCATAGTGCCTCTTTAACGTGGTACGTAATGTCGTTATTGTGGTAATTATAGCATGTAACACGTCCTGTCATGCTCGTTGCGATGCGTGATTCACATTTTTATTTTAGAGTTGATTATAAGCGTTAGTTGTTTGATAGCGGTTATTGGTTATTGCGGAGCTGAATCCACATCTTTGTCACATGAATTTGGACGAAAATGTCCAAATTCAGAGTTTTTTTGGATTCAATTATTTATGTGAATGATTATGAAAAGTGCAAAGATTATTTTTTTGGTTATATTTGGTAATTTGTTGCAAAAACGATTGTGACATTAATGCAATCGTGATATTATTGTTTGAATTCCTCAAATAAACTTAATGTGTTGATTCATGCATGAAATGCCATGATGGTAAGGATTGTCAATGATGAAGTCACGAATGACCATACTAGTATTGCTAGTCGTAGTGTTGCTGGTCTTAGCGGGTGGTGGCTATGCCATCGTACAAACCTTCAAGCGCAATTCCCCGACGACCCAAATCAAAAATTCGTGGGAACTGACCAAACTGAGCGGGCATTATTCATTTCGTACCGAAGTGAATCAATATACCAATCCTGAACCACGCATCAGTAATTATGGCGCTACTGCGAGCCACACACATTACCGCATCGAAGGGAATACCGACGAATCGACACAGACGACCGAGGTGCTGATTACCAACATTACGGCGGATGGCGAATCCCAAATCGCTATCCGGCGGGCACGTGGTCACACCTATGTGATGCAACCCGACCTTACGTGGCAAGAAGTCAAAACCAGCACTGCCCAGAGTCAATTGGGAAGCTTAAGCTATTTGGCGGGGATGAGTACCGCCATGCGAGTCGATGCTAATTCCTATAATTTTGCTTACGACGGTCGTGCCTACGTGGCAAATATGCAACGCCTCCTCAATATCGATGCGAATCATGGGATTCGCTACGAAGACTCATTTACCGAGATTACCCGGTCCCAACAAGCAATCGAGACCACCGGCAAGGGCGAACTTCATACAGACGGTGATGGTTTGCCGACGACGTTGTCGCTTAATCTGACCATGCCGCCCAACAATCGCGAAACAGCCAAGCGACTCATGATCCAGACTACTTTTTTTGGGTATGCCCGAACTGGTTTGGCATTACAAGCAGCAATTCATGATCCGGTACATCAACTAAGCCGCTTGCTTGGTGCCAATGCGGCCCAGGTGCAAGCGTGGTTTTTTACGATCATTGCATTGCTTGTGTTGTGTCTGGGCGTAGCATTGGTGCAGTTATTTGGGCGGCGGATGTACTTCCCAATCACGGTTATCGTGATTGCAATGACGATTTATCAGCCTTATGCAACGATTCCGGTGAGCAAAGCGGCAACAAATAATACGACGCAACCGACCCCAGTCCCTGCGGCCGAAACCAACCAGACCTCAGCCAAACCATTCAATCCGTTAATTTCGCCATTAGCGCAACCCATGGGAATCGCCCTGCCGGCGGCGGGAACGAGTAGCCCCAGCACGACCACCATCGTCACCAATCATCGGAGTGCAGTGCCTGGCACAACCACTGATTGTAACGCACTAACTGATGCGGACAAAACAATAGATACTGATAGCGATGGCTTATCAAATGCCCAAGAATGTCAGTACCATACCAATTTGACCAACAGTGACAGTGATGCCGACGGGTTAACCGATCTCCAAGAAATTCGTTTAGGTACTGATTCCAATATGCTCGATACCGATGGTGATGGGATTACTGATTTCGTTGAAATCACTATCCCCACGGTAATTAATGGCCAATCGTTTTACACCTCCCCATTCGAAAGAGATACCAATAATGATGGTTTGCAAGATGGGCTTGAATGTCTGCAACATTTGGCTGGCGTGATTAATCTGAGTAGCCCGAGTGGATGCACGGTAACTACTGCAAATGTACCTGATTTTCTGAGTGTTGATAATGATGTTGATGGCGTTCCCGATAATGTTGACAAAATGCCGTATCAATGGTCAGGAGCTACTGCGTATACGAACGAGCAACCGTTTAAGTATAGTGTTACTGGTGCTCAGGGGGCGACGCAAAGCGTGCCATTGACCCTCGATTTGCAGATCCGCCCAAAGAATTCTGAATTTTTATATGCCAATGGTGCGGTATATGCATGGCCAGTGGGTGATACTGTAGGGCAAATCCAGCACACATTTAATTCGACATTCAAAGAACCGAAAGACTCAATTTATAAATCAGCGAGTGATAACGCTGCCAATGGCAATATGCGGGTGACTGCAGTCCTCGAGATTCGGGTGCCAATAAATCAAACCGGCAATACGTTCGGCGGGTTGCCAGTTTTTCCTGGTTGTGGCGATCGCACGACGCTCACTGGAACTTGTCAACAAGGGAGCGAATTAGTCAAAGGTGACACGAAACCCGCGTGGCTTGCTGTAGACAAACTAGCGAAATATAGTATGACGGCGTCATGGGGACGTAAAGCCGATGGCACCGTCGATGATAAATTACTCGTATTGAATGTGCCTTTGCAACCCGTATACAACACTAGTCGATCAATTGTGGCCTACAACGCTACGACGATGTATGAACCCGCGCTCAATCAAGTTATCAGTAGGCAAGAGGCTCGTCTGCAATGGATTGTGACGTCACTCCAAGATCAATGTCAATCAGATGCAAGCGGACGCTGTAATGATACGCTGCCACGCAAAGAATTTATTGGCAATGTGCAAACCTACTATGATGATTTTGTGATAACCGGGCTCCAAGCTAGTGAATTACTCGGAGAGACCGATGCAGTGTTTTATGAGGATGCCAGTAAACCAACAGCGTTGAATAGTGCACGGCGTTTGCATATTGCGCGTTTGGCTGGATTTTTGGGGGAACACTTTGTCGACACCCCCAACTACAAAATGGAAACTGATGCTAATTGTCAAATAAATCAGACGACGTGCACCTCAATTACGGATATTTTTAATCAAAATAAATCGATGGATGCACAGTATGTGCATGGGATTAATACGAGTGTCATCAAAAATAAAATATTTAACTATACTGATAGCCTAGATGCGACTAAACTCTATATTAGTGATATTCATACGCTCCTCGATGGCATGATTCCGGCTTCGGCGCGCACGACATGTGGCGCCTCTATGGCACCTAGTTGTCGGCCTGGTGTGGTCGTTGCCAGCGAAATGAAGAAGCGTTATTCAAATGCTATTACTCTCAGTGCTACTGCAACCAATGCGATTGCTATCGACCCGGCGGTGAGTGTGACCCGTGCGAGCCGTGGCGCTATTTGGCGCTACGATACGACCTATGCCAAGTGGGTGATGGTTGATACTGGTGATTATGATGTCGAAAAAAATAACATCATGCAGGGTATGAACCTTGCTGATGCAACAGCCAAACCCGCAACAATTGATGTGAATACCTGGCAGAAATGGTTGGCAATCATTCCGCAGGGTGTGCTTGTCAATCTACAACGTAATTTTGTGATGGTCTATGATCAAGCAAATCTCACCACCGCGGCTAAGGTTGTCCGAACTGATGCAACTGTATGGAATAACTGGGATGCATTTGCGCGTACAGTGGTGGTGTTGCTCCAGCCGATTGTGCAATACATCGTTGACACGGCGCCATACAATCCGCAATCGCCATTATATAAAAGCGGATTTAAAGTCGGCGAATTTATGGCGGTGAAGCTTGAGAAACAAATAAAAACCTATAGCAACGTGAGAAACGCGTTAACATCGACAACGGGGATTGCGATTGGTGCAGCGGGTATTATTTGGCCAATTGTATGTGCCACCGCGATATTGTTTTTGAGAGGCGGGGAATTAAAAACAATAGGTATAGGAGCAGTAGTAGTTATTGGTGTGGTCGCAATATTTGTTATCGTAGGTTTAGTTGACGATGTGAGTGCGCTACAAAAATGGACTAAAATTGTGATAGGCGCCGTTATTATAATCAAAAATATTGCGAATGTCGTTGGCTATGTGATGAGGCCGCTTAATGCACTTACAAATGGTGCAGGTCCTGTAAGCCAAGCATTAGCGCTACTCAAAATAGGTATGTCCATCGCAATGGGTGTTTTGAATATTATGAGTGCCCGGTTTGAATACCAACGATTGAATGCCGGGTTCACCATGGTAGGTGAAATCGCAGCCACTGCAGTCATGTTTGCTTTACAGGTTGCATTTGGAATGACTGGCGTCGGGCTCGTGGTACTGGCAGTATTGGCGGTGATCGATTCTATTGCCACAATTGCGTGTAGTTTTCTCAGTGCCAAAGAGCGCCGGAGCTCAACCGCGCAGTGGCTTTGCGGTGGTATTACTGGGTTATTATCCAATTTCTTCACCTTTTACAAAGCTTCGGTGGCGGTAGACCGTGATGACCCCTATTCGTATCAGCAAGACATTAAACCAACAATCACATTAGAAAAACCGGTACAGGGATATGTCAAAGACAATCAGGCTAATCTTAAGTTGAGGATTACTGACTATATCGAAAAAATGCCCTTCCCAGCGGCGTGGCAATCTGCATTTTATGCGTGGCAGTGGATTAATCTTGATGAACGTTCGTCTGCATTTGATTACAAACTAGATGCGACAGACTACAACCTGAGTGGTGGCTTAGCAATTAATGGCCAAACTTGGTCAGGGAATCCTGACCGGAGCACCTATGATTTACCCTATATGAAATCAACAGATTTGTCTAGGTCATTGTATTTTGCTACGACAGGCATCAATCAACCCATGCCAGCTATGCGCTTGTCGATGGGGTGGAAGGTCCGGAAACAAACGTGCTTTACGATTATTATTCCAATCTTTTGGATCCCAATCCCAATTCCTATTTGTTATATGGGTGAATTTGCCCAAGATGAGCATAAAGAAATAACCAAAGCCGATAGTGTCATATACGATATTATGCCTACCACGTTTGCAAAGTTTATGGAAACGAAGCCAGGTAATAGTGCTGGTCTGTCTACGTTTGCGTGGAATAACGACACTAGCACACTCAAATTCCCTGATTTTAAAGATGCAGATAATGATGGCGTCTTGGCTACTGCCGAAATTACAAATGGCACATCCGATACCAAATACGATAGTGATAGTGACGGTGTTGATGATAAAGCCGAAATAACATTTGGTACTGATCCAAAAAATAAAGACACGGATGGCGATGGGTTGAATGACCTCGAAGAAATTCAATTTGGCACGGATCCAAAGAATAAAGACGTGGATGGCGATGGCTTACTCGATAGCGAAGAAATTGTCCGTAGTGTCAACGGGGTGCGTGTCGGTGGCTGGGAAGTAACCTATGACATCGTCAATGGCGTACCCCTAAAGACCTGGATGAGCTCAGATCCGTTGAATGCAGACGCCGACAAAGATAACCTGATTGATTTGCGCGAACGTATCCTCGGCACTAGTCCATATGCCGTCAATAATGCTAACGTGCTGAGTATGAGTGACACCAAATTGAATGAAGCACTCAACCCCCGCGTATTGCTGGATTTCGAGCAGGGTATGCTGGGTGCGAATGGTGGTGTTGCTGGTGGTAACGCTACGAGTACGTTTACCTGTGGTGCACTTGGTTGTCCCAAAGCAGTTCCCGATGTGGTGAACGGGCGTACAACCATGGTCGCAGATTTTGGTTCAACGGGAAATGGGTTGCTCCTCAATTTGGGTAACCAACAAATCAGTCCCACGTTTTCGGTAGCGTTTTGGATTAAACCATTGAATAACGTCAATGTTATGTTGAACATTGGTAAATTGTACCTCTGGCGGAACTCTCATGGGCTTTGCGTTAGCATATCGTTTTTATGCGGTGTTGAGAATATACCACTCAACCAATGGACGCATGTGGCTTTGGTTTCGGACGGGAAATTTATCAAGATATACCTTAATGGAATACAGACAAAGATTCACCCTGCAGCGCAATCATTCAAAGATTCGCCGCTTAAAAACATGACGAGTGGGGAGATGTCGATTAGCTGTGATTATTTATATTGCAGTCCTTTTTTGGGGAGGATGGACGACATCACGCTCTTTGATACGGCATTGACGGCACGTGAAGTTGACCAACTAAGATTAGGTACATTATTATCAAATCGTGGCGATAATGTGGTACGCCCTGGTGATCGCGTGACGCTCCAAGCAAGCCTCAAAAACGAATTACTTGGTCGTAATTTACAGGGATATACCACTTTTTCGTCGCAGAGTGGCAACACGAATGTAGTAGCCAAGGTTGATTTTGTACCATTTGCCATGGCTGCCAATGCCGCTATCACGTCCCAAAACACGCTGACAGTGCCAGGGAATGTTGATCCTGCCCAGGCTGGTTCGACGCGCTATCTCACCCAAGGATGTCAG
>CALQBW020000039.1 GCA_943328915.2 Singulisphaera sp. GP187
GTACGGTCGAGACAATCACGAATCAATTCCCCAAAAAACGGATACCCGACCTGCCCCGCCACCGCAAAATGTTGCTCGCGTTGCTGATCAACCAAATACACCTGGTCACCCCCGCCACGCGTCACATCCACATATTTGCGCAACTCGATATACCCTTGGGTCCCCATGATGATGGTGCGTCCATCGCCCCATGTCGACAAGCCATTGGGGGTGAACCAATCGACCCGGAAGTAATTAGTCGCACCGTTGTTGCCCACAATCGTAGCATCACCGAAGTCTTGCAACTCGGGATAATCGGGGTGGGCATAATTGGCCACTTTGCTATGCAGCACCGTGCCGTCACTCGCGCCACTATAATACAAAAACTGTTCGACTTGGTGACTCCCAATATCACACAAAATCCCACCGTAGCGTGACAATTCAAAAAACCACGCCGGCCGGCTCGGGACGTTGATACGGTGCGGACCCAGCCCTATGACCTGCAACACCCTTCCAATCGCACCGCTGTGAATCAATTGACCGGCAAATACCGCACTTTCGTTGTGCAATCGCTCACTATAATAGACCGCATATTTTTGACCGGTCTCGCCCACCACCTGACGCGCCTCAGCGAGTTGCGCCAAGGTGGTAAACGGACATTTGTCGGTAAAGTAGTCTTTCCCATGACGCATCACCCGCACGCCCAACGGCCCGCGGTCACACGGCACCGCCGCACTCGCCACGAGGCGTACCCGCGCGTCTTGCAAAATCTCTTGTTCGCTCAGGGCCACCCGCGCCTGTGGGTAGGTTTTCACGAACGCTGCGACCTTGGCCGGGTCAGGGTCATAGACGGCAACCAAATCAGCGCCTGCTTCTATCAAGCCGTTACATTGGCCATAGATATGCCCGTGGTCAAGCCCAATCGCCGCAACGGCAAACTCGCCAGTTTGTACCACCGGACGCGGTTTGCCTTGCGGCGCGTAATTCATTCCATCAGACATGCCAGTTGTCCTTGCTACAGTTGGCTACTCATTTTGCGCAAATTGGTCAAACTGGTGTTGAGACAATCAAGCGGGTCGCGCCGACAAGTGTCTTGTTCGACCGCATACCATTCGACGCCGTTGGCTTCACACCAGCGCAAAATAGGCACAAAGTCGATCAATCCTTCGCCTACTTCGGCGAAATCTTGACTGCCGTCGCTGGCCATATCCTTCAAGTGGATGATGGGCATGCGTTGGCTAAATTTCGAGATAAACTTCAATGGGTCATCGCCACCTTTTTTGACCCAATAGACGTCGATTTCAGCCAAAATTGCGTTGTCTGCACTCGGCGCCAACAAATATTCCAATGCCGATACACCATTGATGGTGGTGGCGAACTCAAAATCGTGGTTATGGTAACTCAAACGATAGCCTGCGGCGTTGAGTGGTTTGGCCAAGGCATTCATGTGGCTTTTGCACATTTGGTACCCCAGGGTGTTTTGATACTCTCGCCCCAAATGCGGCACAATGATGTCGTTGGTGCCATACAATTTGGCTTGATCAATCGCCCCTTGCATATCATCGGTCAGTTCAGCCAATGACACATGCAAGCCGGCGGCTTTCAAATTGTGCTCACGCAAAAAACCGGCAATTTGCGGCGCCGTATATCCGCGCGTCCCCGATACTTGTACCGCTGGCCAGCCTTGTTCTTTGAGCGCCTTGAGCACGCCGTTGTAGTCTTTTTCCAACGCGTCACGGACGGTGTAGAGTTGCGCAGCCACTTTTTGCAGAAACATGGTTACTTCCGTTCACTAGCGGCACGGCGCTGATTGAGCTGTGCCAAAAAGAGGTTTTCATCAAATGGCAAATCGACCCACCCATCCGTCCAGGTCGACAAATACATCGCATTGACCAAGGTCACGCCATTCAACCCATCGGCGCCCGGGGCGAGGAGTGGGGTGCCGTGGCGGATCGCATCGGTGAAGTTTTGGGTAATACCGGGATGCTGGAGGCCAGCCCCACCACTCACCGGCACCTCGCACTTCCAGACCTCGGGGGCGCCAAAGGGTTGCGTGTTGCTGGCATTAAACTCGGGTTCGGGGCGCCGCAATCGCCAAAAAGTAATTTGATTGTTTTCAATCACCAATTTACCGCGATCGCCGGTGATTTCGTAGCGGTTGGTGCCCGGTGCGTCACCCGTGGTAGTGATGAACACCCCCGTAGCACCGTTGGCGTATTCCATGTAGGCAGTCACATCATCTTCGACTTCGATTTGGTGATGTTTGCCGAAATGACAAAAAGCCCGCAGCCGGGTCGGCATCATACCCAGCGTCCAGGTCAGTAAATCGACGTTGTGCGGGGCTTGGTTCATCAAAATCCCGCCCCCTTCGAGGGCCCACGTCGCCCGCCACGACCCCGAATTATAGTAAGCTTGGCTACGATACCAGTCGGTCACGATCCAATTAAAACGTTTGATGACGCCTAGTTCGCCCGTGGCCACCAAATCACGCACCTTCTGAAAGACCGGATTGGTGCGCTGGTTGAACATCATCCCAAAGACTTTGCCACTCGCCGCTGCCACATCATTCATCTGGCGCACCTGCTGGGTATAGACCCCCGCCGGTTTTTCGACCAATACATGCAATTGATGGTGGAGCGCTTGCACCGCCAAATCGGGGTGGTAATAATGCGGGGTGGCCACGATGACTGCATCGATCGCTCCGGATTGCAACATGGTGCTGTACGAATCAAAACAGCGCACGGAATCAGGTAATTCGTTTTTGGCCCACGCCAGCGATTCTGGACTGGTATCACTCACCGCGGCTAACACCGCGCCTTTGATCGTGCCGGCGGTAAGGTAACTGGCATGCCCGCGTCCCATCACCCCAAGCCCGACAATCCCAAATCGTACGTCACTCATTGCGGCTCCTTTACCTCATCACCCTATTGAAATGTTGTTGTGTTGCTGTGTGGTTCTTTTATAACACGAAAGTACATCAATCTTTACAACAGCCTATTTTTTGGAAAAAACGTGGGGCAGCGGCGTGAATCAGCTCATGGCGTCGCTTGACACGTCACCGCCGCCATGGCAAACCATTGTGCCGCGAGCCGTGCGCGAGTGCCATCTTGTTGCAACTGTTGGAGTCCGTCATTAATCGCATCTTGCAAATACACGGCGTCCAATGGCATCACCAATACATACGGCACAAACGTCAACGACGCGCCGATCTGGAGCTGCCGGTCACGCACCACCATCCCGAGTGCCGTGGTGTGCTCCACCACCGCCACATTGATAGTGCCACAGGCCAAGGCCTGCCATAATTCCGTCATAGTATCGTAATACACAGTGCTCATCGTTTGTCCCGCCCGTCGGCGTTGCCGTAGGGCTGTATCGCCATCGCCACCAAAAATCACCCCTACCGGTTGGGTGGTGAGTTGCGTCGTCGTCAGCTTAGGACCGCGACTGACAATTACCATGCCATCATCTATATACATTGTCGAAAACCGCGCGCGCCAGCCTTGTTCGGGGGCATAGGGCATCGCCGACGCCATCACATCAATCTGACCTTGTTGCAATGCATCATAGGCGGCATCGAGGCTGGTCGGCACATAAAGCACCGCCACCTGCATTGATTGCGCAAGGGCATAGGTCAAGTCGATGTCATACCCTGCAGCGTGCCCTTGCGCCATCGTGGTAAACGGCAACACCCCCGCGTCATAGCCGACCCGGAGTTGGCCACGGCTGCGAATTCGCGCCATCACCGGGTCGACCACGGCACTGCCAACGCTGGTGACTTCACTGACCAGCACCAGCAGCAAATATGTAAAGAGAATCCCAATGGCAATTCGATTGCGTATTCTCACGGTTCACTCATTCTATTGACTTGCCAAAAGTATCAGTTATTATTTATACTCATAGGAATGATTCTTCTGTCATCGTTGGTTCTTTTCTGTTATAAACCAACACCCCTTTCTCCGCAATTTTGAACTGGAGCACCAATATGGCAATCGAACCATATCGCCCCCAGCCCAGCCCATCTGACAAAGAAAAAGCCTTTGATCAGCGGTTGGAGCGTCTTTTTGATCGTTGGCCGTACAAATTAATGCGTGCAATACGTTGGATTGCAATTGCCATTGCGGTCATTTGGGTGTTGGGTATGATTATCCCATCGGCCTGGACGTTCCTCACCACCCAAGATATTGGGCCTGCGTTGTTGCAACTCTTGGCAACGTTGGCCTACTTAGCGGGCTTTATCGGGTTCCAGTTTGTCATGATGTATTTCTTCATGGCGCGCACCCGTATTTATTGGGTACGCCCTGGTGAGACCGGCGTAAGCTTTGCCGATTACCGCGGGAACCCCGAAGTACTCGAAGCAGCCCGCCGGATTGTGACGTTGCTGAAAGGCACCAAACAATTCAAGCAAATGGGTGGTGAAATTACCCGTGGTGTGCTGTTGATTGGCCCACCAGGAACGGGCAAAAGCTACCTCGCCCAAGCCATTTCCACTGAAGCTGGCGTGCCATTTGGTTATCTCAGTGCCCCGTCACTGACTTCGGCATTTATGGGTATGGGCAGCATCAAAGTCATGATGCTATACCGCAAAGCCCGCAAACTTGCCAAAGAATACGGTGCCTGTATTTTGTTTATCGACGAAATCGACGCCATTGGTGGCGCCCGTAGCACCTCGCTCATGGGTGGTGCCACTGGGATTGCCGGTGCCAATGGTGGCGGTATTGCCCAGATGATGATGGGAATGGGCGGCGGTGGTTCGGGTCTGCTTAACGAGCTCTTGCTTCAGATGGACCCTCCACCCGAAGACCCCAGCCTCTACGGTAAATTACTCCGCTCGGTAGGATTACGTCGCAAAAAACCTGAAATGCCACCGGTATTGACCATGGGTGCGACCAATTTGGCCGAATCATTGGATGCAGCCTTGTTGCGACCAGGCCGCTTTGACCGCAAAATCGTCGTCGAATACCCCGATGCCGACGGGCGCCGTGACATCCTTGAATACTACTTGGGCAAAGTCAAACACGAACCGATGCCGATGGATCGTATGATGTCTGACACGATTCACTACACCCCGGTCGCTATTAAGTTTGTCATCAACGAAGCGGTCATTCATGCCCACTTCGACCATCGTCAAGCCATTAATTATTGGGACTTTAGTCGTGCCCGTGAAATGCACGAATATGGCTTGCGTCAGCCCATCCGTGGCATGTCTTACGAAGAACGCCGTCGCTTAGCCTACCACGAAGCCGGTCACGCATATGCGATGGTCAAATTGTTGCGCAAACAACGCTTGACCAAGGTCACCATCATCCGCCACGGTAATGCCCTCGGCTTTGCCGCCTGGAAGCCCGAAGAGGAAATCTACACCCAGTCCAAAGATGAACTCTTGCAACGCTTGCAGATTTCGTTGGCTAGCCGTGCCGCCGAAGAAGCCTTCCTCGGCATTCAGATGAGCGGTGTCACCGGCGACCTCGCCTCGGCCACCGGCATCGCCACCTATATGGTGGGGGCATATGGTATGGACACCAGCTTCTATTCGTACCTGGCCTTTGGTGCCGAAGCGATGCGCGGCGGCGACATGAAAAAACAAGTCGAAGCGATCCTCGCCGAAGAGTTCCGCAAGGTCAAACACCTCATCGAACAAAACCGCGATGCCGTGATTGCCATCGCCGAAGCCTTGATTTTGCGCAATGAATTAACTGATATCGATGTCAACGATATCTTGGCACGCGTCGAAGCTACCCACCGCTTTAACAATGTGCCATTAGCACCGCCACCGGTACCGCTGCCTGCGAGCGAAACAGTGATTGATTCAGCGGCATCCATCAACAATGCCCCCTCGTTGCCGCTGGCCGACCCAGGGATTGCCATCTACGCCCGCGAACCACACGAATAATTAATTTACCGTATAGATTGTTTCCATCGTAGAGACGCAGTATGCAGCGTCTCTACGATTTTATTTCCCCTCATTTTCACGGTATAATACGTCTCATGAAAATTCTACTGACCGGTATCAACGGATTTGTCGGCGGGCATTTAGCCCAACGCCTTATCACTAATCCCACAAATCAGGTGTGGGGAATAGCTCGTGGCAGCCAATTAGCATTGCCTGAGCTTATTGGCCATGTCGAGTTGGTCAGTTGCGATTTACGAGACCACCAGGCGCTCCGGAGCGCCATGGCCACAATTGCCCCAGATGCGATTATCCACCTCGCTGCCCAAGCGAGTGTCGCCAAATCATTTGGTGATGCCGTCAACACCATGCACGACAATGTGCTCCCCAGTGTGGCATTGATGCAATACGCCGTCGAGCTCAAGCTCGACCCACTCATCATCATTGCCGGCAGCAACGAAATCTACGGCAATGTCCCCCCCGATCATATGCCCATCAACGAAGACGAACCGCTCCACCCCGTCACCCCTTACGGCGTCAGCAAAGCCGCCGCCGACATGGCAGGGTATCAGTGGTTTATGTCCCACAACGTACGCACCATCCGCCTGCGCTTGTTTAGTCATATTGGACCACGCCAAAGCGACACCTATGCCTTGTCGGCATTTGCAGCCCAAATTGCCCGCATCGAGGCTGGACTCCAGGCGCCAATCCTCAAGGTCGGCAATCTATCGGCCCGCCGCGATATAAGCGATGTACGCGATGTTGCCGCCGCCTACGATGTGTTGTTGACCCACGGTGAAGCCGGGGCGGCCTATAACGTCGGTGCAGGCCAGTCGCATGAAATCGGCCAACTGCTCGAGCGCTTGGTGGCGCATAGTCGCGTCCCGATTACGGTTGAAGTCGACCCTGCGCGCTTGCGCCCCGTCGATGTGCCCGATCTTGTCTGTGATAACCGGCGCCTCCGCCACGCGACTGGCTGGCATCCCCAAATCCCGCTCGATACCACCCTCAGCGATATGCTTGACTATTGGCGTCGCGTAATCAAGGAGTCAAAGGTATGAAGGCTGTCATTCTCGTCGGTGGGCTCGGGACGCGCCTGCGTCCGCTGACCTGCAATACCCCCAAACCGATGCTGCCATTGGTCGGCATGCCCTTCATCGAATGGATGCTCACTAATCTGCGTGATCAAGGCATCGACGAAGCAATTTTGTGCGTACAATACCTGGCCGAACGCTTCCGCGATTCGCTCGGTGATGGCTCACGCCTCGGCATCAAAGTGCACATCATCGAAGAGCCAGAACCACGCGGGACGGCCGGTGCCGTCAAAAACATCGCCCACATGCTCGATGACACCACCTTTGTCTTTAATGGCGACGTGATGACAGACCTCGATCTGCAGGCCATGCTCCGCTACCACCGCGACCAAAAAAGCCAACTCACCATCGCGCTCACGCCTGTCGAAGATCCCACGGCATTTGGTTTGGTCGAAACAACCGCAACAGGGCGGATTACCCGCTTTTTGGAAAAACCCAAGCCCGAAGAAGTCACTACCAACATGATCAATGCCGGCACCTACATCATCGAGCCCCATCTGCTCGATTATGCTCCCGCCGGGCAACACTACATGTTCGAACGCGGCCTCTTCCCCACCGCATTACAAAACAACCACCCCATGTACGGTTTTGTCGGTGACGCGTACTGGACCGATATCGGCAAACCGCAAACATACCTCGATGTACACCACGACATCCTCAATGGCAAGGTGCGATTTGGTTTGCCTGGACAACAGGTTCGTCCCGATTTGTGGGTCGCTCCCGGGACGGTCATCCCCGCCGACACCCAAATCCATGGCACGGTGGTGATTGGCGCCGGTGTTACTATTGGGGCTGGCGTCACCATTGTCGGCCCCACCGTCATCGGTGATGGCACGCACGTCGGCGCGCACAGCACATTCACGGCGAGTGTGATTTGGCAACACAACCAGATTGGCGAGAAGTGCACCATTGATCATGCCGTCATCGGCAACCACAATCAAATTGGTGCCGAAACCAAGATCCTGCGCGGCGTCATCGTTAGCGATAATTGCCAGATTGGGAACCTTAACCAGCTCGCCCAAGGCTTACGCCTCTGGCCCAATACCGTCCTCCAAGATCAAGCAATTTCGTTTTAATCACATTGCGCACCCATCGAGGAGTGGCGCGAGTGATGCCACTGCTGGCTTTTGTGATGCATACCAACGCGGCAATGCTCGAATCGGTAAATAACCCTCGTCTAAGCCGGAGTATGAACGACCGTTTCATACAATCATGCTTGGTGTGGTATAATCTGCGCGGAACGTGAATGGATAAAAAGCTACACCGCTGTTGGTTTGGCTTTCTGCGCAATGACGCACAGCCGACGCGAAGTAATCATAATTTTGTTTATCTGTAAGCAGGAGTAATCTCACAATGGCACGTGTTGCAATCAATGGCTTCGGCCGCATCGGGCGCCAAACCTTCAAGGCCATGTTGGCCAACTACGGTGACGAACTCGAAATCGTCGCAGTAAACGATTTGTCCAATGTCGCCACCTTGGCCCATTTGCTCAAATACGACACCAACTACGGTGCATTTGACGGTGATGTGAAAGCCAACGGCCAAGTCATCGAAATCACCTACTACGACGAAGAAGGCAACGAGCGCGAAATCAAGCTCCAAGTCCTCGCCGAACGTGACCCCGCCCAATTGCCATGGGGCAAACTTGGCGTCGATATTGTAATCGAATCAACCGGCCGCTTCACCGAAGCCGAAAAAGCCAAAGCCCACATCCAAGCCGGCGCCAAGAAAGTCATCATCAGCGCCCCCGCCAAAGGTGAAGACATCACGATTTGTTTGGGCGTCAACGACACCAAATACGATCATATTGCCCACAACATCATTTCCAACGCATCTTGTACCACCAACTGTTTGGCACCCGTGGCCAAAGTCCTCAACGACAAGTTTGGGATCAAGCGCGGCATGATGACCACCATCCACTCCTACACCATGGACCAGAACTTGCAAGACAACGTGCACGCCGATTTGCGCCGTGCCCGTGCTGCCGCCATGAACATGGTCCCCACCACCACCGGTGCTGCCCAAGCCGTGGCCTTGGTCATCCCCGAACTCAAAGGCAAGTTCACCGGCTTCGCCGTGCGCGTGCCCGTGTCGACCGTCTCGATGGTTGACTTCGTGGTCGAGCTCAACAAAGGCACCTCTGTCGAAGAAATCAACAAGGCCTTCACCACCGCCGCTGACAGCGAAGAACTCGAAGGCATCTTGGGCGTCACCAACGAAGAGCTCGTCTCCAGCGACTTCCTTGGTTCGTCGTTTTCAAGCACCGTCGATTTGCCGTTGACCCTCGGCCTCGGCGACAACTTGTTCAAAGTCATCGCATGGTATGACAACGAATTCGGCTACTCAAACCGCGTCGCCGACTTGACCGCCTTCATCGGCGATCACTTCAACGCCTAAATACCCAAAACCCCTCCGTTGCGTTTGATTACGCGACGGAGGGGTTTTTTGTTTGTTTGGTTACTCGCGCGCCCACATGGCCGCAATCCCTTGGCCGCCACCAATGCACAATGACGTCACCGCATACTGTTGCTGGGTGCGCTGGAGTTCATAGATGGCTTTGACCGCCAATATCGCCCCCGACGCCCCTAATGGATGCCCCAGCGAAATACCACTGCCATTGGGATTGACCGTAGCAGGATTCAAGCCTAATTCTTGCGTCACCGCAGCTGCTTGGGCCGCAAACGCTTCGTTGATCTCATAAATTGCCACTTCACCAATACCGATATGCGTTTTTTTGCATAACTGCTGAATAGCCGGAATCGGGCCAATTCCCATGTAATCGGGATCAACACCGGCATGACTATAGCCCACCAGTCGCGCCAAAATAGGCCAGCCGTTGGCCCGCGCCACCGCGGCTTCCGCCAAAATCAACATGGCAGCGCCATCGTTGATGGTCGACGAATTCCCGGCAGTGACGCTGCCTTGGGCATCAAACAACGGGCGTAATTTGGCAAGACCCGCCATCGTCGAGTCGCCCCGCACCCCTTCATCGACGGCAAATGGAGTCGTGCCACCCTTGACGGGAATGTCGATGGGGACGATTTGTGCGTCAAAGTAGCCCGCTGCAATCGCCTTCGCGGCGCGTTGTTGGCTTGCCAATGCAAGTTCGTCTTGGGCCAGCCGGGTAATACCATAGCGCTTGGCGACGTTTTCGGCTGTCACACCCATCGCACAGCCGTTGAAGGGATCAGTGACAGCCCCCGCCATCGGGTCGATGACCGCGCCGTTCTGCATGCGTTGGCCCCAGCGCATGCTGGGCAACCAGTACGGGGCACGGCTCATGGATTCGACCCCACCCGCCAAGGCCACGTCGATGTCACCCAACAAAATCGCTTGGGCGGCGCTGATAATGGCTTGTAAGCCACTGCCACAGACGCGATTGAGCGTCAGCGCCGGCGTCGACTGCGCCAGCCCACCGGTGATGGCGACGGCACGGGCAAGATACATGTCACGCACATCGGTGTGAATGACATTGCCGATGAAGGCTTGTTCAATCAACGAAACGTCGATATTTGCCTGCGCTACTACCGCCCGCACCACTGCCGCCCCTAGATCGACGGTTGCAACGTCTTTGAGGCTGCCACCAAATTTGCCGATAGGAGAGCGGACAGCTGCAGTCACCACCACTTGTCGATTTGGCATGTTATTTCCTTCTCAAAAAACCACTGCCACCGCCAGTGGCAGTCATCGCACACCGTGAGGTGCCAGTGGCACCCCACGGGAGCGAGATAGTTACTTGACTTCGCCAGCCAAAAAGCGCCGGGCGGTTTCGGCTAAAATCGCGGCACCCAACGGCATATAGGCTTCGTTGATGGCAAATACCGGCGTATGGTGGCCGCGCTTCATGTCGTCGTAGGCCGCCCCCACGCTAATCATGGTGCCAGGGGCTTTGGCTTGCATATAGGCGAAATCTTCAGCGCCCATGCCTGCCCGATTTCGGTCGATGTTATCGCTGCCGACATATTCGCTGGCGATGGCGTCCATCCAGCTGGTCACGGTGGGGTCGTTGTAGCCAGCCGGGTAGCCATGCTCAATTTCGAGGCGATAATCGCCGCCAAAGTGGCGGCTGAGGGCGATAGCACTCTCTACTTCAGCCAACAATTGCTTGCGCACGTCGGGGTCGTAGCTCCGCAACGTCCCTTCGAGGTAGACCTCGGCAGGAATGACGTTCGATACGGTACCTCCACGGACCACACCCAAGCTCACGACCGCAGGATGCATCGGATTGACTTTGCGCGATACAATGCTGTGCAACGAGGTCATGATGGGGATGAGCATCCACAAGGGGTCTGTGCCCAAATGCGGATAGGCGCCGTGGCCGCCAGTGCCCGTCACCCATGCTTTGAATGAATCGACGGCAGCGGTGTTGTTCCCCGGCTTGAGTCCGATTTTACCCAAGGGTGACATCGAATCGACATGCAAGGCAATCATGTGGTCGACCCCGTCCAGTGCCCCGTCGTCCATCATCATCGGCGCGCCACTCTGGTGCTGGCCACCGGTGGCTTCTTCGGCAGGCTGAAAGATAAAGCGCACGTTGCCTTTGAGCTTGCCGGTGGCGAATTCTTGCTTGAGCAAGTGCGCCACACCCAACAAAATCGCCGTGTGTGAATCGTGACCACAGGCGTGCATCGCACCAGGGTTGAGTGAACCAAAATCGACGCCGCTCGCTTCGATGATGGGCAAGGCATCCATGTCGGCGCGAATCCCGATGGTGGGGCCATCGCCGCTGCCGATGCTCCCCACCACGCCGGTGATGCCGACGTTGGTGCGCACATCGATGCCACCGATTTCGCGCAGGGTTTCGGCGACGAGGGCGGCGGTGCGCACTTCTTGGAACGCGAGTTCGGGGTTCGCATGGATATCACGGCGCAGACGTGACATTTCGTCTTGGAGTAATTTGGCACGATCAAGCATTGACATGAGTGACCTCTTTCTTTTGCAAAAAACTTACTTGGCCAAGTATTTGCGCACTGTTTCGGCCAAAATAGCCGCCCCAATGGGCATACAGCGTTCATCAATATCGAAAATTGGCGTGTGATGTGGGCGCATTTTGTCGCCAACCGACGCACCTAACATAATCATGGCGCCCGGTGCTTTGGCTTGCATATAGGCAAAGTCTTCACCCCCCATGCCGTTGGTATAACGGTCGATGTTGTCCGCACCCAAAAACTGACTGGCGGCATCGTCGATCCATTGTGCTACTTGCGGATCATTGTTACCCGCCGGATACCCGCGGATAAGTTGGAGCTCGTAGTCGCCGCCCATTGCTTTGGCAAGGCCAAAAGCCCGCTCGACTTCGGCAAACAATTGCTCGCGCACACCGGCATCGAAGCTGCGTAACGTGCCGCCCAACAACACTTCCGACGGGATGACATTGAACGCCGCCCCACCTTGCACCATCCCCAGACTACAGACTGCGGGGTACATTGGGTCGATTTTGCGGGACACGATGGCGTTGAGGGCTTGGATCACCGAGGCCGCCATATTAATGGGGTCACCACCCATGTGGGGGTAAGCCCCATGACCACCTGCAGCCCGTACCCAGCCCTTGAAGCCGTCAGCGGCGGCAGTGTTGGGACCACGCACGAGGCCGGCTTTGCCGACGGGAATTTCGGAAATCACGTGCAATGAGATGACATGGTCGATGCCATCCATGGCGCCGTCGTTCATCATCAACGGTGCACCACTTACACCATCGCCACCGACTTCTTCGGCCGGTTGAAAAAGGAAGCGCACGTTGCCTTTGAGGGCGCCGCTGGCAAACTCGGCTTTGAGTAGATGCGCCACGCTCAACAAAATCGCCGTATGCGCGTCATGCCCACAGGCGTGCATCGTACCAGCAGTTTGCGAGGCAAAACCGTGGCCAGTAGCCTCGAGGATCGGCAATGCATCCATGTCGGCCCGAATTCCAATGGTGGGACCATCACCAGAGCCCAAATCACCCACAACACCGGTTTTGCCGACGCCAGTACGGATGGTAATCCCGCCTATTTCACGGAGAGTGTCAGCGACCAATGCCGCGGTACGAAATTCTTGAAAACCCAGTTCGGGATGCTCGTGGATATCACGGCGTATGCGTGACATCTCAGCACTCAGCGTTTTGGCTCGTTCTAACATGTTCATTTGTGTTGTTTCCTTCACCGTCAATACCTGCATATTATCGCATACCCAAAATCGCATTGGGTGATACCCCATTTACGCAAAGCAAAGAGTGTTGCGCCGTTCCCAAAACAAACTGCACCGACCCAACCCAGCATTTTTGCCGAATCGCCAAGAGGGACCCAATCCGCAACACCCACCAACATTAATCAGGGGCGGGGCAACTACTGACCACCAGGCGTTCAACGGGAGCGCTGTAGGCTCGGGGGACTATCGTCATTTCATGCGTTTTTTGCAAGAACAACGTCAATCGGATAGGTTTGTGTCATTTCGTCATCTGCCGATTGCAGGTGTAACTCCACACAATACGTGCCAGTCAACTGGGGCGTCAATCGCAATTCTTCGATTTGCAACGCCATACAATCAGCCGGCAAGGTGCGCTGCATGTGGTGGTGGGCCAATACTTCCCCATGTGGGTCGAGCAAGCGGATACGACATTCGACCGGCACAGACGCATGCGCATCGTTGACGACCGATATCGGAATGTCGATGGTGACCCCTTGGGCAATTGTGGTCTGCGGTAATACGCAAAAAATATACTGCGGGCGAAACGCCAATTGCATTGCGGCATACGAACGCTTCGGCACACGCCAATAATCGACGATTGACCACGAAATCGCGGGATTTGCATCGTTGAACATAAACGGCAAAATACCGCCTGTCGGTCGGTATTTACGCATCCGCAAGCGGTCGATGTAGTGCCGGTGGATGGCGATTTGGTAGTCTTGGGTCATCTCAATCAACGACTGCAAATCAGGCGCACTGCGCCAATCGAGCCAATTCCCCAACATTTCTGGTTGGAAGCTGTGTTTGCGTTGCAACGTGGCCCAATCGATTTTTTTGAGGTCCGCCGCCATAAATTTGATTGCACTAGCGTAATTAGGGAAGCTCTGCGCGCCAAATTCGGTCACAAAGCGACTGTTTTGCGGGAAGAGGTCGATGATTTTTTGCCATGCGGCCAATTCGCCATATATGTTGTACCAGCCATAATAAAAATGCGCATCGGTGCCGGCGTGAATCAATGGAACGGCGTATTCACCTGACGAACGCACCGTCGGTCGCGAAGGATCAACCGTTGCCACGATTTGTTGCAACGACGCGTCGAGCACATTCCGATTCCAGTTCCAGACAAACACCGAAAAATAAGTACGCAGTTTTGACCATAAGCGCTCATCGCTCGTATCTGCCATGTAATACGATTCGTTGTGCATGCACCACAAAATAATTGCAGGGTGGTTATTCAGCAATTCCACCATTTGACGCACTTGCGTCTGTGCCGTCGCCAAAATATCACGGTGGTACATCCACTGCAACGGGAAGTCTTGCCACAACATCACCCCAGCGGCATCTGCCGCCGCATAGAGTGCCGGGTGGGCGACATGCCCATGGATCCGGAGGATGTTCATGTGACAATCCCGGGCCAACTCGATATCGATTTGGCAGCGTTCAGGCGTGACCGTTGCCAAATACACATCTGTCGGTGCGTAATTACTCCCTTTCATGAAAAACCGTTGCCCGTTGAGGTACGGAATCCAGTTTTTCATCGTGAACGTCCGTATCCCAAATTGAAATTCAGTAATGTCGCTCAGCGCACCATCCACGAGCAACGTGGCGGTCACCGTATAGAGTGCCGGGTGACCCAGGTCATGGCTCCACCACAAGACGGGGTCAGGGATATTAAACAACCCACTCGCCTCGTATTGACCCGCCGCCAAATTGACTGGCGTGGTAATTTCATGGATTTTCCCTGCAAAATTGTGGGGGGCAATCCGCCATTGCATCACCCCGCTACAAGCCTGGAGCGCATCGCATTGGACTCGATAGCGGATTTCGGCGTGGCTCGTCGCAATAGATTGGGTGGTGAGGAGCACATTCCGCACACGCACGGGACCAGATTCGCTGAGTTCGACAGGTAACCACACACCACCAGGATTGCGGGTTGAATCCATGCTATCCCAATGCGAAAAAACCCCTGTGATTAACCGTTTGTCGACTTTATCGTGTTCTTCGGGGCAATATACTTCTAGGATGAGTTGGTTGTTGGCAGTGACGAGGTTGGTCACCTCAACTTCGTGAGGCATAAAGTAGCCGCTGTGTAGCCCTAAATCATGACCATTGAGCCAGGGACGACAGTGATAAAAAACCCCATTCACACGTAGCCACTGGCGGCGATGCGGGGTAGCTAGGGCGGGGAATTGGGTACGGTACACCATGCGCCCAACATAATCAGTCAGTAGGGGATGTTGTTGCCATTGATTGGGAAGGGCACAATCGATCCATACGGCATCTGCGCCCGCATAAACCCCTGCTCGGAATTGGTCAGTGGGGCGCATTTGCCAATTGGTAGCGAACTCAGTTACACGGTGCGTCATCGTCTTCCTCTTTTTGTAAAAAAATGAAGCAAACCGGTTGATACAAGCGCAACCATAGCGGTCTTTGATTCTATCATACCGTGTGTCTCGACTTGCGTCTATTGGTGAGGCTCGTTGGGTCGCTATGGGTGAGGGAAGGCATACTGCGACGAATGGCACGTGTGGCCAAATGTATCATATTATTTGACATCATATGCGATTCGTGTCAGAATAACCGCACTGTTATAGGTGATTTTGTGGTTCCCACGCCACCTATAGAATGTTTTTGTGCACAATCCAGGTAATTGTGCCATATCGCTCGCAACCGTTGGCCAACAGCCGCGGCTGGTAGGTGTAAAAAGGGACGTCCATGACCACAGCGCGACCGGTTTACCCATTTAGTGCCATTGTCGGCCAAGACCGCCTCAAACGTGCACTCATCCTCAATGCCATCAATCCACGTATTGGTGGGGTGCTCATTCGTGGCGAAAAAGGCACTGCCAAATCGACCGCGGTGCGTGGTCTGGCACACATCCTGCCACATATACGCGTCGTCGCAGATTGTCCGTATGGTTGCCCACCCGAACAACCCTCGGCAATGTGTTCTTCGTGTCGCGCCCGCTACGATGTCGATCCCAATTTACCAGTTGCCGAACGGGCGACACGATTGGTTGATTTGCCCGTGGCTGCCTCCGAAGACCGCGTGGTTGGCTCACTCGACCTCGAGCATGCATTGACCGAAGGTCATCGCCGTTTCGAACCGGGGTTGCTTGCCAACGCCAATCGCGGCTTATTGTATGTTGATGAAATCAATTTGCTCGACGATCACCTCGTCGACATTTTGCTAGACTCTGCGTCGATGGGTGTCAATACCGTCGAACGCGAAGGTATTAGTGTATCGCACCCCGCGCGTTTCATTTTGGTCGGCACAATGAACCCCGAAGAAGGTGAACTGCGTCCGCAATTGCTTGACCGTTTCGGTCTTGTAGTTGAAATCGCCGGTATCCACGAAGTCAACGGGCGTGTCGAAGTCGTGTCACGGCGCATGCGCTATGACCTTGACCCCGATACATTTGTAGGCGAATGGCAACCAAGCGAAAGCGACACCGCCGCGCGAATTGTGCAAGCCCGAGCCATGTTGCCCTTGGTGACAATTACCCGCAAAGACATGGCCGCAGTGGCGACCTTGTCCCTCGAATTAGGCGTCGACGGTCACCGGGCCGACCTCGCCATCCTCGAGACCGCCCGCACTCATGCGGCTTGGGCAGGACGTACCCTGCTCACCGCTGAAGATATTCGAGTGGCAGCAGAGTTGGCATTGCCGCATCGCATGCGACGACAGCCCTTTACTGAAGTCAAACTCGACGAGGCCCGCGTCGGCGAAATACTCGACCGAGTCGCAGCAGCCGAGGGTGACGAATCCGCAGTGGCAAACGCTGACGGGGTAAAAAAAAAGACCCCGTGAACGGGAGTGAGGAAAGCTCCTCCAGTGAAGGTCAAGAAGAAAGCGAAGGGGGTGCCGGCGCCACCGCAAGTGCGGGCGCCACGGACCAAGGGTCACAATCGAACAACGAGCAGGGTGGAGGCGAAAAAGCCTTCAAGGCCCAAGAGATGTTTAAACCAAAGCGTCTCGAAGGTCAGCGCGATCGCAAAGAACGCAGCTCGCCTGGTCGCCGTAGCCGTACCCGTACTACCCGCAAACAAGGTCGGTACGTTACCAGCCGCGTCGCCCGCCGAGTCACCGACTTAGCACTCGATGCCACCTTGCGGTATGCCGCCCCGATGCAGCCTGGTCGCCGTGCTGCCGCCATCGCCGAAGGAAAACCATCCCGGCCGGTGATGTTGCTCCGCAGTGACTTACGCCAAAAAGTGCGCGTCCGCAAGACCCGTAATGCCGTCTGCTTCGTCGTCGACGCCAGTTGGTCAATGGCCGCTGACGAACGCATGCGCGCCACCAAAAACGCCGTGCTTTCGCTCCTCCGCGATGCCTACCAGCGCCGTGACCGTGTCGGACTTGTCTCGTTTCAACGTGACTATGCCACGTTGCTCTTGCCACTAACCAATAGTGTCGAGATGGCCCAAAAAATGCTCCAAACAATGCCCACCGGTGGTCGTACACCACTCTCTCGGGGGTTGATGATGGGGTATGAGGTGCTCAAACGAGCCTTGCGCCATGATTCTGAAGTAGTGCCACTAATGGTGATTCTGACCGATGGCCAAGCAAATGTCGCCATGACTGATTTGCCACCCCAAGTCGAGAGTTATTCCATTGCTGATTTTATTGCTACCGAAAAAATCCGCTCTGTGGTCATTGACACCGAGCATCCGGTTTTTGAACGGGGATTATCCAAGCAGCTGGCGCTTCATCTCAAAGGCAATTATTACCGTCTTGACGATCTCCGCGAGGGTGGCCTCGTTGATCTCGTCCGCACCGAACTGAGCCACAAGTAAAGTTCATAATTCATCATACGCAGAATGGTTTTTTCAGAAGGATGTAAGGACATGACCGAGCAGGAAAATCAGTCGACGCCCGTCGTCGCAACCGATGCCCCCACTACCAGCGATGTAGCTCCCACCCCATACACCGATGCACCGAGTGCACCAATTGCCGAAAAACGCAACAATAAAGCCGCCTTGCGCGACTTGGCTGCCGGTCAAGTGCTCACCGGAAAGGTGAAATCAATCACCCCTTACGGCGCATTTATCGACATCAACGTCAACCGAGATGGGCTTGTGCATATTTCTGAATTATCAGATACACGCGTTGAGAAAGTCGAAGATGTCATACAGGTTGGCCAAGAAGTCACCGTACGAATCCTCGAAATCGATAACGGGAAGAATCGGATTAGCTTGACGATGCGCACCCAGGAGCGACAAGCTCGCCCCGAACGCCGCCGTCGCCAAGAAGTCAACCAAGACGCCATTACGGCACTCAACGCCGGCGATATCGTCGAGGGTATGGTCAAAAGCATCACCCCAATCGGTGCCTTTGTCGATATCGGTGTCGGTAAAGATGGTTTGGTCCACATTTCCGAACTTTCAGACACCCGTGTCGCCAAAGTCGAAGATGCTGTCCAAATTGGCCAAGGATATACCTTCAAAATTATCGAAATTGATGCGGAACATGGCCGGATTAGCTTGAGTCTGCGGCAGGCGAGTCGCTCACAACAACTAAGCACCATTACCAAAGACCAAGTGGTCAGCGGCAAAGTCAGCGGGCATTCTCCGTTCGGCGTATTTGTCAATATCGGCGTTGGTCGCGATGGTCTGGTGCATACCAGCGAATTGCCCGATGGTGAAAAGCCCGAAGTCGGCAGCGAATTAACCGTGCGCGTGCTTGAGGTCGATAACGTCAAGAACCGCATCAGCTTAACCGCCTTCCTCGAAGGCCGGCCCGAGCGCGAAGAACGCCCCACCCGCGAAGAACGCCCTGCCCGCAGCGATAGCCGCCCCGCCCGTAGCGACAGCCGCCCCGCCCGCAGTAGCGAAGGCCGACCGCCCCGTGAAGGTGGTCGACCGCCCCGTGA
>CALQBW020000040.1 GCA_943328915.2 Singulisphaera sp. GP187
GGAGACACCACGTATAGCCGACCAACATACGCAAGGGCGTTGCCCTGTGCTATGCACTACCGCCCCGTTGGGGCTAGAGATATATTTCTTACGCGGAGACACGGATACGCGAAGCCAACACGTTTAGCCGACCACCATACGCAAGGGCGTTGCCCTGTGCTATGCACTACCGCCCTGTTGGGGCTAGATAATATTTTTCTTACGCGGAGACACGGAGACACCACGTATAGCCGACCAACGGAGATTCCACGCTCCGGGTGCTAGCACTCTGGATGGAATTACGCTAGCGGTGAGGTTTTGGCGTTGCGGTCACACCCTGCATGGAATGACGCTAGGGGTGATGTTTTGGCGTAGGTATTGATACATTAGATTATACACATGGCAGGTGACTTGTGTCGCTATGCCACCAAAAAGCCCCCCACGCTCCACATTGTGGGCATGGGGGGCGCGCCGCTACAGTTACGGGGTGGTGGTAATTACAGCCGTTTCCTTGATGATTTGGTTGGTCACCATGGGATTATCTGATGCCATTTTGTCGAGCAACAACGTCAACTTGGTGTTGGGGTCGATGAACCAAATATTACCGCTCTTGAGCATCTCGACCATCAATTCACGTTCGCGCAGGCGTAACAATTCGGGGTTTTGGCGGAATGATTGCCCCTGCACCGTACGCACTTGTGATTCGCGGCTGGCGGCTTCGAGGGAAGCTGCCGTGCGTCCTTTTTCGGTGGTCAACGATACTTTGGCTTCTTGCTCAGCCCGGAACAAATTGTTGGACTGTTCGGCTTCGATTTGTTGACGGCGCTTGGTTTCGGTTTCGATTTGTACTTCGAGGTTGGCTTTTTCCGCCAACAATTTAGCATACTGCTCGCCCACATTGATGTCAATTACTTTGACTGCTTCGAGGTTGATATACAGCTGATCAACAGGAGCTTTTTGACCTTCCCCTGGTGACGAAGTCAAATACTGACGAATACGTTGACTAAACGCACCGCGGTCAGTCAAGGCTTGGTCAAGTGTGAATTGCGTGCTCGCTGTCTTTAGTGCTTCGCTGATGAAGCCATCGAGCTGGGTGTTGAGTTGCTCATCGCTCACGCCCAAGCGCCCGTACATTTCACGCAAGGCATCAGGCGCAGTTTTACGACTGTAATCGACTTGAATGCCGATGTCATATAGCTGTTTGTCACTGCTAGCAACGTTTTGTGTGATTTGCTGTGATTGACGACGCACATTGACGATTGCGATTTTGGTGAACGGGGCAAATGCACGAAAAAACATGCCGGGCTCTTGGATGCCTTCAACAGCACCTTGGGTCACAATAATGGCACGCGTGCCTTCATCAATCTGGGCAAAACGCGTGGTGGCAGCACCTAACGCAAGAATAATTGCGATTAATGCTACAATCCCTACAATACGTGATTGCATTTCGATTCTTCTCCTTTTAAAAATTCCCGTGTTTAGACGCACTGAACCAAACCCAAGTTGCATCATACCACGTTGCCGGCAATGACCCACTTATCTATGACATTATTTGTGGCAGGGAGTATGGTATGATAAAAAAGGTTTCAATATAAAGGAGAAATTGAATGCTTACCGAAGAATTAGTCCGGACTGCACTAAAAAACGTCATCGATCCTGAAATCGGTCTCGATATTGTCAACCTCGGGCTCATTTACCGTGTCGACATCCTCGAAGACGGCAAAATAGTTGACCTTGACATGACCTTGACCACCCCAGCCTGCCCGGCTGGCCCGCAGATTATCGAGCAAGTAAAACGCGAAGTGGGCGCCCTCGGCGACGTCTACAAAAACCTCGAAGACATTCGGGTCAATTTGGTCTGGACGCCCTTCTGGAGCCCGGCCTTGATGACCGAAGAAGCCCGCGATCAACTCGGATTCTTTTAGGCGCATCATATACTCACGGGAACTGGCAACAATTGTCCGTTCCCTTTTTAAGTACACATCCTGTTTAGACTGGTATTGGCCCACCCAAAATGGCATCTGTAGGGGCTTCGTGGGCCAAATGGGCGAAATTAGATCTGAAGCGCGTAGCCAAATCGCGCGCCGCCAGTTGCCACGCTGCTCCCCCCCCCCATGCCACCCGCGGGTCGAGGATATTACTCGGCACATTGGGGCAGGTTTGCGGCATCGCCAAGCCAAATACTGGATCAGTAGTATAAGCCACCCCATCCAAATCACCATTGATTGCTGCGGTCACCATGGCGCGGGTATACGCTAACGACATACGTGTACCAACCCCATACCCTCCGCCGCTCCAGCCCGTATTGACCAGCCACACCGTCACATCGTGGGCATGCAAGCGTTCACGCAATAATTCGGCATAACGCCCGGGATGAAGCACCATAAACGGCGCCCCAAAACAGGTTGAAAAGGTCGCCGTTGGTTCCTTGACGCCCCGCTCCGTGCCCGCCACTTTAGCGGTATATCCCGACAAAAAATGATACATGGCTTGCGCCGTGGTGAGCCGACTTATTGGAGGCAATACCCCAAACGCATCGGCGGTCAACATGATAATGGTCGTTGGGTGTGCAGACGTGCCGGTCGCAGATACATTCGACAAAAAACCGAGTGGATAGGCCGCTCGGCCATTTTCGGTGAGCTGACTATCATCGAAATCCGGCAGATGCGTGACCGGGTCAATTACTACGTTTTCGAGTACAGTAGCAAAATGCTTGGTCGCCTGGTAGATTTCGGGTTCACCTATAGCCGATAATTTGATGGTTTTGGCGTAACAACCACCCTCAAAGTTAAACACCCCCGAGGCGCTCCAGCCATGTTCGTCATCACCAATCATCGGGCGATGTGGATCAGTTGATAAAGTGGTTTTGCCGGTACCCGATAACCCAAAAAAGATAGCCGCTGTGCCGTCAGCCCCGACATTGACCCCTGCATGCATTGGCATCACGTCACGTTGCGGCAAAAGGAAATTGAGCATCGAAAAAACGGCTTTTTTGATTTCGCCGGCATAAGCGGTTCCGCCAATCAGAATTGTCCGTTGCGCGATATCCAAAATAATAAATGTGCTACTGATTGTGCCGTCAATTGCCGGGTCAGCCATGAAGGATGGTGCGTGCAAAATCGTAATCGTTGGCGCATCAAGATGCCATTCACGCCGGAATAAGTTTTGGGCAAACAACGTGTGCCATGGGCTTTCAGAAGTAAGTTGAATATTGTATGTATATTGAACATCAGCATTGGCTGACGCATGTAATACGTATGTGTCACGCTTGGCTAAATATACCTGTACTTTGTGCATTAATCCGGTAAAATAATGTCTTTCAATCGGACGATTGACATCCCCCCACCAAATGAGATCATTAATTGCTGTATCTGCAACAATAAATCTATCCGCAGGTGAACGTCCAGTGTAAATTCCGGTGTTTACCACCAACGCACCATTTGCACTTAATTGTCCTTCATGGCGGGCGATCGTTTCTTCAATTAATACGGCTGGAACGGCATCAACTACGACACGGGGAATCATTGTTGGGTGTATCATTGTATTCCTTGTAAATGCATGCCACATTGCACACGCGCAACCACAGTGTTGCGGATACCATGCTAACACTGCTTATCAATCGGGGCAACTATTCTCCATTTCAAAAAAATTTCATTACCCGAATCATTGACGACTTACCCTCATATAAGCACTCTGTTCCGTTCATTTTTTCACATAAAAATCTCCACCCAAATATAGGTGGAGTTATTCAGTCGCAACAATGATAAAACATCACCATTCCATTGTAAGGATTATTTTACCCGCATTGGCATTTGATTCCATCCGCTGGTGCGCTGCTACTACGTCTTTGACCGAGTATGTTTGGTCAAGCACCGGCAGAAGTACCCCTTGGGCGAATCGCGGCAAAAGCCATGCGCTTGCAGTCGCAACCAACGCTGCTTTTACAGCAGCAGGGGTACGGCGCAAGGTGGTACCTTTGATGGTTAGGCTACGGGTCAAAATCGGACCGAGGTCGATGGCGCCTTTGGAGCCTGCCAAAAACCCCAGCAACAGCATGCGGCCACCCTGTGCCAACATGGCACAATTGTCTTCCCAAGCAGGCGCACCAAGCATGTCAAGTACCATATTCACGCCCCGCCCAGCAGTAGCATTTTTGACATCAACTGCATGAGGTGGCATGCGCGAATCACGCACCATATCTGCCCCAAGCTGACGACACAATTCACGTTTGGCGGCATTCCCGGCAGCGGTATAGACCGTTGCACCCCAATGATGGGCGAGTTGGATTGCGGCGCTGCCCACCCCACTCGCGCCGGCATGGATAAATATCGATTCAGCTGCCTGTAATTCACCAAGGGTGATGAGATTGAGCCACGCTGTAAGGAATGCTTCGGGAATGGCAGCTGCTCGGGCGTCAGTCAAATTTGCGGGGACGGGCATGGCTTCTTTGGCGGGCACACAGGCGTATTCGCCATAGCCACCACCGGTCACCACTGCCATCACCCGCTGTCCCACCTGCCACGCCCCGGCGGCTTGCACCACTTCGCCGACTACTTCCAGTCCGAGGATGGCTGACGCACCGGTGGGTGGTGGGTAAAAGCCGCGACGTTGCAACAAATCAGCCCGATTCAAGGCCGCCGCAGTTACCCTCACGAGTAATTCACCCGGGGCTGGCGTGGGTGTTGTCACTTTGCCTATCCGCAAATCGCTGGCATATTTGGCCGGAGAATCATACTGGACTGCCCACATTTCGGGTGGAGTTACCATGCCCAACCTTCAGCACGTGAAGCCCACAACAAGCCACGTTCGACGATGGTACGGGCTTCGATGACATCGAAATCTTTGGCGACGTGACCCAGTGAGGTGTACGACACCCGACCCTTGCCCCAGCGGCGCTTCCAGACAACCGGCATCACAGTGCCGTTGATCCAATCACAATGTTCACCGCTAAACGTCGAAGTGGCCAATACCTGATTACCTGGGTCGGTGTGCATGTAGTATTGCTCAGAATGCATGCGGAAATCGCTCAACCCAGCGGTAATCGGGTCGCTATGGTTGGTGATGTTGACGGTGTAATCGATGATGTTGCCGGGGTGTGCGACCCATTGACCACCCACCATGAATTGGTATTCGGTGTTGTTGCGGAAGGCATCGGCCATACCGCCGTGCCAACCCGCAAAACCGACGCCACTGGAGATGGCATCGAGCAAGCCTTTTTCTTGGTCGCGGGTAAGGGTACTCATCGTCATCACTTGACTAATCACACTATAGGAAGCCATTTTTTCGGCATCGAGATAGGAATCAAGCGTGTCAGAAATAGTCACTTCGTACCCTTTTTTGAGCAGGTACGGGGCAAAAATATCGACACATTGCTTCGGTTCGTGACCATCCCAGCCGCCCCACACAAACAACGCAGTTTTAGCCATGATGCAGACTCCTTGTACAAAAAATTGGATGGGACCATCATACCACGCTGATTACATATATAGACCACTCACCTATAGTATAATTTGCTCACACAATCACATATTGAGGAACCGACAAATGACGCAACCGACTGTTGGCTATATTGGGCTGGGCATCATGGGGCGTGGCATGGCCCACAACCTACTCAAGGCGGGCTATGCCCTCAATGTCTGGAATCGTACAACCAGCCGAATGGATGAACTCGTCAGTGCCGGTGCTACTTCGCGTACTAGCCCTGCCGACGTCGCCGCCCATAGCGACATCATCATCACCTGCGTCAGCGACACCCCCGATGTCGTCGCCGTGATTGCTGGTATCGACGGCGTACTCCAAGGATTGCGCGCTGGTGCCTTGGTCATCGATATGAGCACTATTAGCCCGCAAACTACCGTCGAGTTGGCCAGCCAAGTACACGCCAAAGGAGCCAGCATGCTCGATGCCCCCGTCAGTGGTGGCAGCGAAGGTGCCGCCAAAGGGACGCTCAGCATCATGGTGGGTGGCGACGAAGCCGACTTCAACCGCGCCTTGCCAGTATTCCAAGCAATGGGTAAAAACATCGTCCTCGTCGGTGCCCAAGGTGCCGGCCAAACGGTGAAGTTGGTCAACCAAATCCTGGTGGTAGGCAATGCCTTGGCGATGAGCGAAGCACTCTTATTTGCCCAAGCGGGGGGCGTCGATGTCACCAAAGCCTTGGCCGCTGTCAGTGGCGGGGCCGCCGGGAGCTGGATGTTGTCCAACCGCGGTCCGCAGATCCTCAACCGCGACTGGCGGCCTGGCTTTACTATCGACCTGCAACAAAAAGACTTACGCCTCGTATTGGCAGCCGCCGACGATGTGGGAGTGCCGCTACCCGGTACTGCCCTGATTTTTCAGCTCTATCGCACCTTGCAACAGGCGGGATTGGGACACGAAGGCAACCATGCCCTGGTGAAGGCACTCGAACAACTTGCCCGCCTCGAGATTAACGCAAAGTAATCAATGATTCACTCGAAGGAGCCCCTATGACACCAGATATTGTCGCACTCGACAATCAATACATTTTGCAGACCTACGGCCGGGCTAGCTTCGTCATCGAACGGGGCGAAGGCTGTTACCTGTATGACACAACTGGCCAACAATACCTCGACTGTGTAGCCGGTATCGCTGTCAATGCCTTGGGCTATGGCGACCCCGACGTTACCGCAGCGATTACACAGCATGCCGGTGGGTTGTTGCATTTGTCAAACCTCTACCACAATATGTCCGGCGCCGTACTCGCCAAAACCTTGGTCGAAAGTGCACCTTGGATTGATCGGGTGTTTTTTAGTAATAGTGGTACCGAAGCCATCGAAGGCGCAATCAAGTTTGCCCGCCGCTATGCCCGCGATCGTCATGGCGACGGCAAAACCACCGTGGTGGCCTTTGACGGATCGTTCCATGGCCGCACCATGGGAGCCGTCGCAATCACCGCCCGCGAAAAATACCGTGCGCCGTTTGCACCGGTCATGCCCGATGTGCGCTTTGGTGATTACAACGACATCGACCAGCTCGACACATTGATTACCGCTGACGTCTGTGCCGTGGTGATTGAACCCATCCAAGGTGAAGGCGGCTTGCGGGTGGCGAGCCTCGCCTATCTGCAAAAAATCCGGGCCTTGTGTGACAAATTTGATACCCTGTTGATTTATGACGAAATCCAATGTGGCATTGGCCGCACCGGTGCGATTTGGGCGCATCCCGCCGAAGCCGCCCCAGATATCATGACCATCGCCAAACCACTCGGTGGCGGCTTGCCCATCGGGGCAATTTTGATGCGTCAAAAAGTCGCCGACACGATTCATGCTGGCGACCACGGGTCGACCTTTGCCGGTGGCCCCTTTGTCACCGCTGTCGCCCAAGTTGTTTTCAACAAAATCAACGCACCGGAATTCTTGCAACACGTGCAGAGCACCAGCGACTACCTCGACGAATCACTCCAAGAGTTGATGAGCCGCCACAGCGAAATCACCGAGTTGCGCGGCAAAGGCTTGATGCGCGGTATCCGCATGGATTTGCCCGTCAACGACGTGCGCGAAGCTGGCCACAATCATCACCTGCTGGTGGCCACCGCCGGCGACGACGTCATCCGGCTGGTACCACCGCTCATCCTCGAGCGCCATCATGTCGACGAGCTGGTCAAAAAACTTGACGCTGCCATCAGCGACGTCAAAGCAACCCGCTAAACAACGTATCCTAATTCGGCCAAAATCGCGCGTGCCACAGCGGCTTCATCCCACGGGATGGAGCCGTTGGCATAGATGATGCTGCCTTCGTGGCCCTTGCCGAGCAACAACACCATGTCGTTGGCGTCGGCCATCGCCAGCGCCGCCCGGATGGCTTCAGTACGATCGGGGATGAGGAACAAATCGACGCCGTCACGCCGGCCTTGTTGGCGGGCACCAATGGCTATTTCTGCAATGATGGCCATGCGATCTTCACCACGGGGGTCTTCGTCGCTGACAAACACTACATCACAATATTGGGCAGCGATTTTCCCTTGCTGCGGGCGTTTTTCGCGATCACGTTCACCCGCCGAACCAAATACCACAATTAAGCGACCGAGGGTAATCGGGCGCACGATACTCATGACTTTTTCGAAAGCCGCCGGGGTATGAGCATAATCAACCAGCACCGTAAACGATTGACCTGCGTCAATGCGTTGCATACGACCACGCACGCCGTCGATGGCGGCAATTGCTGCTAGGGCGTCATCGAGTGGGACGCCTTCGTTGAGGGCCACGGTCAAAGCTGCCAAGGCATTCCAGACATTGAAATCGCCAGTTAATTTGAGGTGTACCGCCCGATTTCCCCAGTGTGATTCGAGGTCAAAAAACAAACCCGCCGCACTACTGACGACGTTATGCGCCCGCACATCGGCCGGGGCGTGCACGCCATAAGTCAGGCGCGTAGCCCGTAAGGGGGCGGCGGCCAGGAAGGATTTGTGGTGCGGATCATCCACATTCACAATGGCGGTTTTGGATTGCTTGAGGGGGGCATCGCTGGCATCGACCAACATCTCAAACAAGCGCATTTTGTCGGCTCGGTATTGGGCAATAGAGCCATGGAAGTCGAGATGCTCACTAGTGACATTGGTCAGCACTGCAACATCAAAGCCACTGCCGGCCAAACGTTGCCAGCGCGCCGACAAGGCATGTGAGGTTGATTCGAGGATGGCATGGCTACAGCCGGCGGCCACCATTTGTTGGAGCATATCTTGGATTTCGGGGGCTTCAGGGGTGCTTTGGCGGGTGGCATTGGCCCAGAGTTTGTCGGCCACTTTGAAATCTGCCGTGCCGACCAACCCCGAACGCAGCCCTGCCACGTCGAGGGCTTTGGCGGTGAGGTAGGTGGTGGTGGTTTTGCCATCGGTACCCGTAATTCCCACGACGCGTAATTGCTGGCCCGGGTAGCGGGCGAGTGCGGCAGCCACATGCCCCAAGGCTGGGCGGGCATTGGCCACACGGATGGCGGCGACACCGATTTGATCGTCATATGCCGGGTCTTCGTAGATGACGGCCACGGCACCACGTGCAATGGCATCGGCGATATGGGCATGGCCATCGATGTGAAAGCCGCGGTAGGCTACAAAAATAGCTCCCGGCGTGACGTGACGTGAATCATAGATAATCGTCACCACCGCCACTTGCATATCACCACGAGTGGTCAATACGTCGGGGATGGTGGCAGTAGCCTGCGCAAATGGCATCGGTTGTTGATTCATCGCGACATCGCTTCCTAATTTAGCCATCGACATTTAATAATTGTTTGAGGGTCGGTAATACAGTCTTTGCCACGAGCCGTGCGCCTGCTTCACTGAGATGCACGCCATCGACCACCAAATGGAAGCCACGGGCATGGGTGATTTGATCGTAGGTGGTTGCCCCCCGTTGAATATTCCATTCATCTTGGGCAACCCGCAAGAGATGATATTTGGGACCCTTACGGGGGTCGTTACGCATCGCTGCTACAAAGGCCGCGCGCACATCGACAACGGGGAGGTGATATTTGGCAGCTAAGCGGTAGACCACATGTACATAGCCATCAAGCAACGCTTGTGCCGGGGTATCAGGGATTTCGTCAATGGTTGTCTGGGTAAACAACACCACCGGGATGCCGGCGTGTTGCAAGCGCTGAATAATCCCCGCATAAAATGCTTCAAAGGCGGGAATATCAATGGCCACGGGAACTTTTTTGGCGGTACGGTAATAAAACCGGCCGATGAATTCGCCATATGCTGTGCCGAAATCATTCAAACCAATCATGATACTCACCAAATCGGGTTGGTGGGCAATCACGTCAGCATCGAGGCGCATTAGTAAATTGTAGGTGGTGTCGCCATCGATACCGCGATTTACGACATCGACACCTGGCAAGGCTACACGTAACATATCGACAAAGGACGAACCAATCCGACCTTGGGTGATACTATCACCAAAACAAATCAATCGTGGCATAACCGGTTTCACTCATTTACAGTACATGCTTTATGCCTATATTATGCCATAAAACCCCGCCCACGGCCTTGGTTGGGCGGGGAAACGGTGCCGCCTTGTGCCGGCAGGATCCCTAGGGCTGGTGGTACAGCGCGCGGTTGGGACGCCCTAAATGGTCACCGAGGCTGTGTCACTTTGGCCCAAGAAATCATGAATCGGCTCTATGAGGGTCTGCTCAATTTCATGCCAAGTCACTGGCGTCTATGCGGCGCAACGCTCGGCAGGCGGGCACCTACCCAGCAAGTCATAGCAACCTAGGGAATTTGCCGTGAACAACGAAGCGCGGGCAATCCTCGCGAAGGAACTTGCCCCTCTACTTACCGCGGATCTCGGTGTCACGTCGACTCCAAATGGCCTTTGAAAGGATTGCCCGCCAAGGCAACGCTCCTGAAGTTACTGTCGAATTAGTCGAGCTGGGCTCGCCCAAAATCGTCAAGGCGAACACACACACCACATACCGTTGTACATGACAACGGTATGTGGTGTTGTTGTATGATGGTAGAAGTGCACCATAACGAGAGAAAATATGTACGACGCATTACAACACATCCAACAACGAATTAACATAGCCGCCCAACAGGCTGGGCGCGAAGCCAGCCAGATTCGCTTGATTGGGGTCAGCAAAACCCATCCCGCAGCGGCCGTCGATGCTGCGTTTAGCGCCGGGCTCACAGACTTTGGTGAAAACCGGGTCCAAGAAGCCGAAGAAAAAATTACCACACTGAATACCAAACGTACACAATTAACGTGGCATTTGATTGGTCATTTGCAACGCAATAAAGCAAAAAAAGCGGTGCAACTCTTTGATTATATTCACTCGGTTGACAGCCTCGAATTAGCCCAAGCGATTAGTCGCCACAGCCAAGAATTTGGCCTCGCGCCACGGAAGATTTTATTGCAATGTAATGTGTCTGGTGAAGAGAGCAAAGAGGGGATTGCGGCGCAAGGATGGCAACACAATGCGCAACTCTGTCAACAGATCTCCACCCTAGCCCAACAAATTGGTGAATTACCAGGGGTCGTGATTTGTGGACTCATGACGGTAGCGCCGTATAGCGATAACCCGAATGAGGTCCGTGAGGTGTTTCGTTCATTGCGGCTCTTGCGTGATGAGATTGTCACAGTCATCCCCCATCATCCTTGCAACGAATTATCAATGGGGATGAGTGGCGATATGGAAGTAGCAATTGCTGAGGGGGCGACGATGATCCGGATTGGAAGGTCGTTATTTGGCGAGCGAAGTTATCCGTCACAACCCAATTAAATTATATACATCTACCAAAAAATGCTGTGGCACTTTTCCTCGTACAAATTATTCGTGCGACAACACAGTTCCATTGCGTATTTCAAGGACGTGGCAACTGTACCAAGCCGCGTTGCAATGCGACAGTCACTGCTTCGGCGCGGCTTTGGCAACCAAGTTTTGCGAAAATATGACTCACATGGGTTTTGATAGTGTTTTCAGAGACATGCAGTGCTAACGCAATTGCCCGGTTGCCTTCGCCACGGACGAGGCGTTGCAGGACGTCGACTTCACGAGTAGATAATTCGTCGTTGGGATTGTCGTTCATGCGGGCCAGCAAGCGAGCTGCGACACTCGGCTCGAGCGCGGCATTGCCACGCATGACTTCACGAATGGATTGGAGCAATTCGTGTGAGCTGACATCTTTGAGCAAATAGCCTTTGGCACCTGCAGCGAGGGCCCGCTGGATATCATCGTCACTATCATAGGTGGTCAGTACCAAAAACCGTGCCGTAGCACCTTTGGCACGGGCTTGAATCATCACCTCGACTCCACTCAGCCGTGGCAAGCGTAAATCAAGGAGCACGACATCTGGATTGGTTGCCAGGACAAGCTCGAGCGCTTCTTCGCCATCGGCAGCATCACCGGCGATTTCAAAACCTGATTCATAGCGTAATAGCGCCAACAAGCCATGACGGACGATGGGGTGGTCGTCAACGACGAGCACGCGAATGGGAGCGGAAGCTGTACTCATAATCGGCATGCTTTCGGTGTCACAGCAGTGACACTTGGGGGATTTACGTGTCGTGGGATGGGGGCACGCGCCCGCACCACTGCACCGTCGTCATCGATGAGTTGTAAATCGCCATTCAGGGCCACGAGACGTTCACGCATACCCACCACACCAAATTTGGCATGGGCAGAAGTTTGGCGTTGTAGTGCATCACCAAAGCCGCGGCCATTATCACGGATCTCGAGTTCGACCGTCAGATCGTCCATCCGCAACGTCACACTCACTTGGTCGGCAGCTGAATGGCGCACCACGTTGGCGAGTGATTCTTGGGCGACCCGCAACAGCGCCGACTCGATTTCAACTGGCAACGGTGACCACTCGCCTTCGAATTCATACGAAGCCATAATCGTCGGGTGGCGAAAGCGATCCACGAGACCATTGAGCGCATGGCGCAAATCGCCGCGCTCAAGGGCTTCGGCACGCAGATTCCATACTGAGCGACGTGCTTCGGCGAGGGATTCACGCGCCATCCGGGCAGCCAAATCGAGATGCTCATCGGCATCGGGATGATTGGTGCGCAACGCTTGTTGGGCCGCTCCGATTTGGACAATAATTCCAGTTAAGCCTTGGGCAAGGGTGTCATGGATATCTCTGGCGAGACGAGTACGCTCTGCCAACATCGCTTTTTCGCGTTCGCCAGCTAACAAACTCGCTGTTTGGTCACTGACCCGCTGCTCGAGTTGTTCACTCAATTCTTCAAGGGCTACTGCGTGGGCATCACTTTGTTGGAGTGACCGTTGTAAATTACCCGCCAGTAAGGAAGTAATCGCAGCAACTGCCAAATACAAGCTACTCCAAAATCCTACTGCAATTGATGTCATTAATTGGAGTTGCGTCGTATCAACGACGATTTCATTCCGAAAATAATCATAGAGGGCAAAGCCCGGTCGATGCATATGGAGCCAAGCCGAAATCCCGACAACCACCGCAGAAATAACTGCCAACACCAAGCTCGAGCGACGGCTAAACAACAAACTCCCCGCGGCTATGGGCAAAATTAACAATGCAGGAAAGAATGTTTGGGCGCCAAATCGGAGAATGACACTCGTAATTGAAATCGTCCAAAACGTTAATAATACCAACGCAGATACATTTGCCCGGCCTATGCGTAGTAACAATAAAGCGGTAATATTTACGACGGCAAAAGGGATAATCGCAATCCACCACATTTGCGATCTCGCCAAGCCGATAAAGACGCTTTCACTATAAATAAAATGGTAAATCGCCATAGTCAAGGTGCTTGCGATTGTTGGTAGCGCCAACAAGACGGCACTGCGCTTGATGAGTTCGTTTCGATGAGGTGAACCGAAAGGATTGAAATTTGAGGTAACGTTGTTCATGAATTTATTATAGACAATCTCATGAGTTGAATATCATCCAAAATAGTGATTTGTGGTAGCCATAATAATGAGAACCTATTCATTTAAGTTTGGTACAGTGTAATCGATGAAGCATAACGTCGGTATGAAAGAAGGATCCTATGGTAGGGTGGTTAAAAAAACCAGCAGTACTTATTGGCCTCGTAGCAGTATTAATCATTGCAGTATTTTTCATCGTTCGATCTCGCAATGGAAATACTACGTCAACCAAAACGAATACCGTCCTAGTGAGTCGTGGAGATTTGACAACGGTTGTATCGGGGAGCAGCAACATATTGGCTGAAAGCAATGTCACACTCAGCTTTCAGTCCACGGGTATCATCAACGAAATATTGGTCAAAGAAGGCGACAATGTCAAAAAAGGCCAACAACTCGCCACTATTGATGCCCGCGATTTGCAATATCAACTGTCATCGGCAGAAGCCGCCTACAAAAGCACCCAAGCCAAGTTGGCACAGCTCCTCGAAGGCTCAGGGCGCAGTAGTGATTTGACATCAGCACAGGCAGCGGTGACGAGTGCCCAAGCACAACTCAATAGTGCCCAAGAAAAGCTTGATGCACTCCGCAAGCCCACCACGGACAAGATCAGTGCTGCTAAACTCAAAGTACAACAAGCCGAAACCACATTACAAACAACACGTGACGGCAATTCAGCAACCAAAACCAAAGCTGAACTCGATTTGTCAAAAGCTAGTGAGAGTCTGATCCAAGCGCAATCCAAATTTAATGTGGCGAGCTACAACTGGAATTACGTGATTGCCAATGACAAAGACCCTGCGGGAGGGCGTGGCAAAATCAACGACATGACTCGTAATTCATACCGTGATGCCTATGTACAAGCTGAATCAAATTTACATACGGCCGAACAAAACGTACATGCAGGCCAAGTCACTCTCGACAATGCCAAGGCGTCAGAAGCAGCAAATATTACCCAAGCTGAAGGATCGCTCAACGACGCCAAACTCCAACTTGCCACCTTGTTGAACCCCACTGCAGCAGACATCGCTGCAGCGGTAGCCACGGTGCAACAAAATCAATCAGCCCTCGAGCAAGCCAAAGCAAGCCTCGACAAAATCGTCACCCCAGGCACCCAAACCGATATCTTGATGCAACAATCGGCAGTAACCCAAGCCGAATCAAGCCTCAATCAGGCGAAATTGAAATTGGAAAATGCCACCCTGCTTGCGCCATTTGACGGTGTCATAAGCACAATTGGATTGGTCATCGGACAAACATCGAGTGGAGCATCGATTACGATGATAGATCGTGACCCAATGCACATCGACGTCAAATTTGGTGAAACCGATATTGTATCGATTATAGTCGGTCAAGCTGCCCAGATTACCATTGATGCCCTACCTGATTGGAAAAAAACTGGCACCGTGGCGAGTATTTCACCAGTTGCTGATTCTGCAAATGGGGTAGTCACCTACAAAGCCCGGATTGATTTCAGTGATTCTGATACGCGCGTGCTGGTTGGCATGACGGCCATCGTCGAGCTCGTCACCGCCGACAAAAAGAACGTGTTGTTGATTCCCAACTCGGCAATCTTGCCCAAAGGCACCGGCCGAATCGTGCAAATACCTGGCGCCAACAACACAACGACTGAAGTCGACATCACCATCGGGTTGAGTGATGGGCTCCAGACCGAAGTATTGACCGGGTTAACCGAAGGCCAAACGATTATCGCCACACCCACCAACACAGTCAAAAGTGGTGGCTTTGGCCCTCCCTAAAGAGTAGGAAAAAACGGTAATGATAACTATTGAACAGATGACCAAAGTATATACAATGGGTGAGATTGAAGTCCACGCCTTGCGTGGTGTCAATCTGACCATTCACAGTGGGGAATTCATCGCCATCATGGGACCAAGTGGGAGTGGCAAAAGCACACTCATGAACATGATAGGTTGTTTAGACACACCCACTTCGGGGCGATATGCCCTCGACGGCATCGAAGTAGCATCCCTAAACGATAACGATTTGTCGGCAGTACGGGCCCGCAAACTGGGGTTTGTATTCCAACAATACATGCTCTTACCACGTCAATCGGCGCTGAGCAACGTTGAAATGCCTATGCTTTACCGCGGTATTGCATCAAGTGAGCGCTCTCGGCGTGCGCGTGTTGCACTCGAACTGGTGGGGATGGGTAATCGTATTGACCACCGCCCAAATGAGTTATCTGGTGGTCAGCAACAACGGGTAGCAATTGCGCGAGCACTTGCTGGCAGTCCCTCGGTAATCCTGGCTGATGAGCCAACCGGAGCACTCGACAGCACGACGAGTGAAGAAATCATGCTCATGCTTCGCCAACTCAATCGCGAGCAAAATCTGACAATCATTATTGTGACGCACGAATCTGATATAGCAGCCTACGCTGATCGCATTGTCACAATTCGTGACGGTGTAGTAACTGCCGATCGCAAAAACGAGGTGCTCCATGTCTAACCAACCGGTACGCCGCGTACTCGAACCAGTCAGTGATACAGGCCGTAATGGACTCGATTACCGCGAACTCCTCAAAGTATCACTTGACAGCTTACTTGCCAATCGGCTACGGACGTTTTTGACGATGCTGGGGATTATCATTGGGGTCGCATCAGTGGTATCACTCATGACTCTCGGTAATGGGGCAAGTGAAGCAATCACAGGGCAGTTTTCGGCATTAGGCACCAACGTACTGACTATTTTTAATGGTCGACCCAATCGCGGACCGGGTCAATCGGGCAATATCGCTCCCCTAACCATGTCAGACTACAAAGCCATTGAACGCATCAAGTTGCCTATCGTAGGTCCAGTACCCCAATTTAGCTCCAATGCCACTATTGCCGCACCTGCAGCTGATAAGTCATCAACTGTAATCGGTACCACGGCAGATTATGCCAAAGTCCAAAGTGTCATTATGGCATCGGGGACATTCTTTACCGATGCCAACGTCCAGGGCGCATCACAGGTAGTCGTACTTGGTTCGTCACTCAAAACGTATTTGTTTGGCAGTGGGGAAGCGGTTGGCGAAACAGTACGCATCAACTCGCTTGCGTGTCGGGTCATCGGAGTCATGGCCGCTAAAGGTGGTGGTCCATTTGGATCACCCGATGATCAAGCACTCGTGCCCATCACCCTCGCACACACGCGTTTGTTTGCAGCTCGCACATCGGATGGCAATCTACGTGTCAACTTAATCAGCTTATCGGTCATCAAGGCCGATGACATTGATTTTACCCAACAACGCATCCAAATGACGTTGCGTGATTTACGCAAGCTCAATAGCGATGGCAGCGAAGATGACTTCAATGTCATCAATCAAGCATCATTTTTGTCATCACTTTCAACAATCACCACCTTGCTGACTACTTTTTTAGCGGCCATTGCAGGAATTTCGTTGTTGGTTGGTGGGATTGGTATCATGAATATCATGTTGGTCAGTGTGACGGAACGAACCAAAGAAATCGGCTTGCGCCGTGCCGTCGGTGCCCAATCACGTGACATTTTGCTTCAGTTCATGATTGAAGCAGTGGTACTCAGCTTCCTTGGTGGGTTTATAGGGGTGGTGTTCGGCAGTATTTTGCCTATAGTGTTGACCGTGAGTGGTACATTTAATGCCCCAGTCACACTCAACTCTGTGGTTATTTCGTTGAGTGTGTCGTTAGCAACAGGACTCTTTTTTGGGATTTGGCCGGCACGTAATGCGGCAAACCTAAATCCCATTCAAGCCTTACGACACGAATAAACTTCATCGACGAATCCCTTGATGTATGTAATAACATCAAGGGATTTCTATCGATTTTTTGCGCCGCGGATAGTCACCGCATGACCGGCTTAATCGTCTTCGCAGAGGATTTCGGTACACCACTGGTTGCGGTAGTTTTTCCCTGATAGGGCTTGCGCATAGACACCATAATCAATTGCCAAATAGTTAATCACATTCCGTAATGCCACAACAATTAATTTGTGTCCTGCGACTGAAGGCCAGATTGAGTCTGCGTATGTCGTATAAAAACTGTTCGTTTTGACGAAAATAGTCTGGATTACTTTCGGCGGCGCTGACAATCGTAACATCTCGTTCATTCCCTTGAAAACGTTCGCCCTATCGATACCAGGCAATTCGATTTCGGCAAAAAATTGACCATCATTCACGAGCACGTATAGCGTAGCAGTTTTTGGATGGCACACCGTTGTGCGCTATGGGGTACAACCACGCCATACCCTAATGGGCATTGGGAATATTGGCAACAAACGGCAGCAATAATTCTTTGACAAGATTCGCTACAAATATCTTCCTATCATTACTCCGGGAATCGACATGCAGCACAGCTTGGACCAATCTATCCCGACTCTCGATTGCCTGCATCCCTTCTCGTTGACGGGAATTATAGCGGACACCATCAAGCTGATAAATTTCTTGGTATAAGAAATCAGCGCGGTTAAGCGGCATCCGATACTCTTATCGGTCGGGCAATCCAATAATCAAGGCGTGGACCTACCAAAGAATCTTCGCCGTTGCTATTAATTGCTGGAGAGTGGCGCAGGAGTCACGAGTTCATTTTTACTATTGACTGCTCCAAGTCTGCTCATTGGGTAAAGTGTGAATTCAGTGGTGTCCAAAATTCGTCTGACTTTCGCGATCTAGCAACGGTACCAAGGCGATATCTTGACATTAGTGGCTATCGGTTAACAACGCTTTATTTAGCTATACCCTTCGTAATTTGGGCACATTGCATACGGTATTTCGCCAAAACGGTATTGACGTTTTGTGATAATGGAGCAAATGAATCATATGCGAGCATCTACCGCACACGATCACGTAATTCTTGCGGAGCGGAGCCAGCATTGTTTTCAAATAAACGCCACCGCAAAAATCGTTGACAATTTTTGAGGCGTTCGAGTTGGGCAATATCGGTGGCTACAATTCGCCGTGTACCGTCATTTTGCGGGGGATATAAACCACTCAGACGATATCTGCATCACTATTACAATCCTACCTTTTTTCAAGGATTTACCGATACTTTGGGTGTATTATCCCAAGTATTATCCGTCGCCTACCTTGTTCAA
>CALQBW020000041.1 GCA_943328915.2 Singulisphaera sp. GP187
GTTGATTTGGCCAACCCCACATTCAACACGAATTGCTTGGATTGGCGCGGCAGGAGGAATGCGCGTGGGTTGAGGTGGTTGTGGTCCACGTGGGGGTGGTGGCACGGCGGCGGCAGTGTTGGCGGCGGTATGGACGGCGATGGGGTTGGCAGCGGCGCCACTGATGCCTGCGAGCAACAACACGGTGCTAACGGCGATGATGGCGAGTGATTTGATCTTCATGAGTGGTTTGCTCCTTATAACGAATCTTCCCTATCTAGACCATGGTGGCAAACCATTCGTTCCCGAGAAATATCAAGATTGGATAAAGATTTTGCCAAAAATTTGTATTTTGTATGCTATCCCACAATACAACACAAAATACGCAAACATGACTTTCGTTCCGAGACACCGTCATACGCTCGTCAACACACATGGAACTATTACATTGGATTACCATCACCATACTCGATTATTTCACGTGACGATTTTTGTTACATATGCATTGCGCTATAGCCGAAATGTTGCATTTTGCCACGTAAAACGCACTTTTTAAGAATTCCTGCGGGAATGAACCTTTGACCCACTTTGTCAAAAACTGAGCGATTGATTTTGTAACCGTATCTGAACCGTCTTAGACATGAATAGCCCCTCTCATCAAAAAATGAGAGGGGCAACCAACCTGACTGATTACGGTTTACACCATAAAAAACTGTCGATAGGCTGCGATTTTGGCCGCGGGGCCGGTATGTTTGCCGACATGGTCGCTGAGCTTAACCGCAGCTTGGCCTTCGACGCTACTTGTTTTCATCACAATATTAAGCGGCGTGAGACCGACATCATTGGTCAAATTCGTTCCCCAGCCATATGCCAATTGAATCCGACCAGCAAAATGGTGTTGGATACGCAAAATAGTCGCCATATCGAGGCCATCACTATAGACAATTGTTTTGGTCAACGGGTCAATACCGCGTTCGGCATAAAATGCAATGGTGCGCTCACCAAAGGCAATAGGGTCACCGGAATCATGGCGTAACCCGCGCCATTGTTGCGCTTGTTGGAGGCGAAAGTCTGCAAAAAAGAAGCTTGACCCAAACGTGTCGGTTAACGCAATCGCCAAGTCAACCCCGTAGCGCGCATACCAATCATGCAAAAACCGCTGATGCGAGGCACGTACATCGCCACCATGGTGGTCGGTGAGTGCCGCATAAACCATCGGCATTTCGTGGGCAAATGTGCCAATGGGTCGCAATCCAAGCTGGTGTGCCAAGGCGACATTTGAGGTGCCGATGAGATTTTGCGGGCAATGGCGGTGCAATTGCTCCACCACGTGGGCATGCCAATCTGCTTGAAAGCGTCTGCGCGTACCAAAGTCAATAATTTTGATGGCTGGATTAGCCTGCAACACCGCAATTTTGGTATCGAGGCGCTGTTGCCCCGCAGCATACATGTCGAGCATCCGTTCGTGACGGGCCACAAAGCCCGCAAAGTAGTGTTGGTTGACGGCACTCATCACCACCGTTTCCCAAAACGTCACCAACGGCCAGACACCGCTCGTTTCGACCTGTAATTGGGCGCTCGCGGAACTGACTCGTACTGCAGGCAATCGCTGGTTTGCCAAATAATCGATATATTCTGGTGCAAACACGGCATCACCCGTGCTGCTCCGCACGCCAGCGATATAGGCCAATTCGCTCGCCAAAAACCCTTGGTGCGCCAAGGCATCAAGATCAGTTTGGAGGGCATTTACATCAATATAGCGCATCAAATCAGCATTGCCGCGATGCTGGAGCTGGAAGGTGACGGCAGTATCTGGGTAGTGTTCATATTGCAATTGACTCATGGTCAATTTGTAATAATCGAGACCACTTGTCAACGTTCCTAACCGTGGTGTGCCACTGCTCATCCCACTACCTCATTCATCGTTACCACGTTCACCCCTACTGCCAAAAAGCGATTGCGCATCGACTGCTGCGTGGCCATTGCCACCGGGCGAGTTGCTTCAATAATGACATGTACCGCAACACCACAGCGTTGTACCAAATCAAGCGCCGTACTCCCCACACAATAATCAAATGCGAGGCCGACCAAATAGACTTGCCTAATTTGGCGCTGGATTAACCAGGCCGGCAACGTTGTCCCATGTTCGGTTTGGGCATAATACCCACTATAACTAGTATCGTCAGCCCCATCGCTCAACACATCCATGCCTTTATAAAAACCAGTTGTGCTTTTTGGGACTACAATCTTGGAATGAATCGCCGCTCCTGGTGTCCCAGCCACACAATGCACTGGCCATGTCGTCGTGAAGTTTGGCGTGTCACTGAAATGCGCCGTTTGCACAGGGTGCCAATCCTGAGTGGTAAACACATCCCAACGTTGACTGAGCGCATAGATTGTCAATTGATTCACGAGTGGGATAATTCCATTTCCATCGCTTACCGCCAGCTCTCCCGACCCTGCAACAGCGACGTGCGCTGGCATAAAACCGGTCTGCACATCGATTATCCCAAATGCTATTGCCATCCCATTCCCTCAGCTTTGGTAATTGTAAAGAATACACGAACAAAAATTTGACAACCATATTATACGAGAAAATGCAAACAAATGCACTCAACTACCGACAGACGAGATAATTTATTTTGTACCTGACACGACGGAGATTTCGTGTTATTATCGCGCGAGTGAGCCCAAATACGGAAAGTCATGCCAATGTCTAACCAACAATTTCTGTCGTTTGACCATGCACTCACGACCCGTAAATACCTGTTATATCAGCCTGTTGATTTGCCACCCCAGGCGCCAGTGGTATTTGTGTTACATGGCTATACTGATAATGCCGCCAATATGCGTGATTTTTCGCATATGGATGCGATTGCCGATCGCTACGGCTTTGCAGTTGTTTATCCACAAGGCACCATTGACAAACAAGGCAAGCGGTTTTGGCAGGTGGGGTATGCGTTCCATGTGGATGAAACAGTCGACGACGTTGGTTTTTTGGTGGCACTTGCGCACCACCTGCAATCTTCGCATGATTTTGCCCCGCGACACACCTACATGACGGGCATGTCCAACGGCGGCGATATGGCGTATTTAATGGCCTGTCAGCGCCCCAATGTCTTTACCGCAATCGCACCGGTGGTGGGGACGCTGATGCAGTGGATAGATGATGCCTATCCAACCCCGCAACCAATTCCCATTTTGGCCTTTAATGGCACGGCCGACACCGTTACCGATTATGCTGGTGACCCACACAATCGTGATGGTTGGGGGGCGTATCTGGGAGTCGACGCGATCATGGCGTATTGGCAACGCGCCCATGGCAGCACGGGCAGCAATGTGACACTGCTGACGCATCCCGATGGCACCGACCCGCGGAGCGTGGCGCACCATATGTATGAGACCGGTGATTCAGCCAGTCAGCTCCAACTCTATCAAATCATTGGGGGCGGTCACGACTGGAGTGGTGGCACTGATACGTTATTTTTCGATGCGAGTGACATTATCGGTCAGTTTTTCGCTCGCCTATCACGCATTAACCCATAAAAGCTCTTTGCGAAGGGAGGATACGATGGCATCAAGATTTGCGACAATTCCTGATTATCTTGCGAGCCTCGATGGTCCCAAACCGCAGACAATGCGGACAATATTGGATGTAATCACAAAAAACTTCCCGCAACTCCAGAGCAAAATTGCATGGAATGTGCCACAAGTCTTCATCCAACAAACGTACATATTTGGAATGGCGGCATTCAAAAATCACCTCACGCTTAACCCATGGAGTTACGCAATCATGACTCGTTTCACACCACGCCTTCATGGGTATGTTGTCGCCAAAACCACATTTCATGTTCCGGTAGATTGGCACGTCGACCACACGCTGATTTGCGATCTGGTAGCTGCACGTATGGCAGAAGCAACAATGTAACTGTTTTTGCCATGAAAATTTGTCATGTTCCATTCAATGCATTACAGTAAATGCATGGTAAGAAATTTTATGTCAGAAAGAAACGCACATGCCGTCAAAATATGCATCTATGGATGAATATTACGCTACTCTCGACGCATCTCAACTCAAAACTATGAGTGAAATCATTGATTTCATTATGGCCGAATTCCCTGAGCTTTCGGTCAAAGTAGCCTGGAACAAGCCGCATATCCACCTAAATGGATCGTATGTCGTCGGGTTTGCCGCAGCCAAAAAGCATCTAATGTTCCACCCGTGGAGCGTGCCTATTTTCGAAAGCTTCTTACCCCGCTTGACAGGGTATGTTGCGGGCAAGCGCACCTTCCAGATTCCGTTGGGCTGGAAGATGGACAAAACCTTGATTCGTGATATTGTGGTGGCGCAATTAGCGGATATTAAGGGGTGATTTTCCGGTATTGATCAAAAACTACATCGATTTGTTCACAGCGTAGTATGGACTATGCTGTGAGATTTTTATTTAAAATTCATTAATATTCGTCAACACATCCTTGTTGAATCGGAACAATCGAGCGGGACGGTGTGCACCTTCACGAAAGGTCTGCGCTGTTTCATGAATAATGCCAAGTCCCAGGATTTTTTTACGGAAATTCCTTTTGTCGAGCGGATGCAATACAACCGCTTCATATGCGGTCTGGAGCTGTGATAGCGTAAATAATTGAGGCAGTAACGCATAAATCGCATTGGTATAACTTATTTTGCTTTTGAGCCGTTCGAGCGCATATTCAATAATTTGGGCATGGTCAAATGCTATTTCGGGCAAGGCATTGATCGGAAAGAAATTGGGATGATGGGTATCATTGCGCAATTCCGGGGTAATGGTGCGACTGAGCGCCATATACGTGACCGATATCGCATAGCCACGTGGGTCGCGTGCGACGGTATCGAACGTGTAGAGCTGTTCTACAACCCCACATTGATCAAGGATAATCCCTGCTTTGGCGTCTACAATCCGCGTCATGGCATTGAGGGTCGTTTCTCCTGCATTCACATAGCCACCGGGCAATGCATGAATCCCGGCAAATGGTTGATTAATCCGAGCAATCAACAATACGGCTAGTTTTTGGTGGATTAATTGAAAAACCACACAGTCGACGGTGACGATAGGGGAACTATATGCAGTATTCATCATTAATTCACCACGAGACGGCGATTGTCACAATATGACTTGCCACTATGCATCTTTCCAAACTCCCGCATTGAGTAAATCCGAAGGCATTCGCCAATCGCCACGGGGGCTCAAGGCCACACTGCCTACTTTGGGACCATCAGGCATGACAGAACGTTTAAATTGACTGCCGGTGAACCGTTTCACAAAAACAGCCAACCATTTCGCAATTACCGCTGGTTCATACTGATCACCAAAAGCCTGTTTGGCCAACAAGGCGATTTTGGCGGGGCGGTCACCCCATCGTACCAAATGGTACAAAAAGAAATCGTGGAGTTCGTACGGACCAATAATGTCTTCGGTTTTTTGACTCAATTCACCAGAACCGGTGGTCGTCAATTCGGGGGAAACCGGTGTGTCGAGAATATCAACCAACACGGCAAGTATTGCAGGATTAGTGTGCGTTTGGGCGACAAGATCAACCAAATGCCGGACTAACGTTTTGGGCACCCCGGCGTTGACGTGATAATGGCTCATGTGATCACCGTTGAATGTGCACCACCCTAACGCAATTTCACTCAAATCCCCTGTCCCCAACACAAATCCCCCCAATTGATTGGCTTTGTTAAACAAAATACTTGTGCGGAGCCGCGCTTGCACGTTTTCGTAGGTGATATCTTGGCTTACCCCATCATGTCCTAGCGCGAGCAATTGCCCTACGACTAACGTACCAATTGGGATCATATCATTGGCTATGCCATACAACGAAGCCAATGTGGCGGCATTGCGTTGGGTGCGATCAGAACTCGCAGCCGCAGGCATTGTATAGGTACGCAAAACCTCTGCCGGTTGCCGGCCGAGAATGGTCGCCGCTTGACACGCCACCAGAAAGGCCAAGGTCGAATCTAGCCCTCCCGACAAACCGAGGTGGATGTACGGAGCGCGCGTTGCCCGCATTCGTTGCGCCAAGCCATGCGCTTGGATGGCAAGGATGTGTTGCAAACGCGCGCTCCTGGCTGAAGAGTCTTCGTCACTCGGCAAGAACGGAAATGCATTGACGAGTGGTTGTGGCGTAGAGATTGGTGCGGCCGTCGTTGTAATTACGACACTATATCCACGTTGATTCCCACGATTTGAATCGCGGCGGCGATCAAACTGAAGATGCTCTACATCAATATCGCTGAAAGTGATTCTTTGATCGAGGGCAAAAGGTTGACGTTCGGCTTCGATACGCCCATTGCTACAAATCAACTGATGGCCACTCATCACCACATCCATGCTTGATTCGGTCCAATCACAGCCCGCATAGATGTACCCACACACCAGCGTTGCCGATTGCATGCTGACCAAGGTACGGCGATAACTGGCTTTGGCAACTAATTCCGGTGATGCCGACGGATTGGCAATGATTAACGCTCCTTGATCGACCAACATACGACTCGGTGACTGATTCACCCACAAATCTTCACAGATTTCGACACCCACGAGCACACCAGCAACCGCAAACAAAAGGTGGTTGCCAAACGGCACATGATTATCTCCAAATGGCACAGTGGTATTGGGTTGTTGCCAGGTTTGATACCAGCGTTTTTCGTAGAATTCACCATAACTTGGCAAAAATTGTTTGGGCACAATACCACAGATCTGGCCATTGGCAAGAATAGCCGCACAGTTATACAGCCCATTCCCGACAACGAAAGGGATGCCAACAATCAGCACGGTAGTCGCCGTGGTGTGTTGCGCAAGGTGGATCAATGCCAGTTTGGCATGATGCAATAACGCATCGTGTTGCACCAAATCACCGAGTGAATAGCCAGTAAGTGCTAATTCGGGGAATACGACGAGCGCTGCCCCTGCCACAACCGCCTCATTATATAAATGCCCGATTTCTTGCAGATTGGCATCTACATCGGCCACACTGATGATTGGGCAGGCGGTCGCAACGCGAAGATATGCGGTTGCAGGTACGTAGGGAGTCATCATGCTCAGGATCCATTCCAAACAATTTGTACACACATCTTAACAGGTAGTGTGACAATTGGTTATGTGGGTCGGTTACGCACTTGTCCGATCGTGGCAATGATTTCGCTTGCCATCAGCTGATTGTTGGAATATTTGTCAAATTGCCAAGTAGCAATAAACCCAATTTCTTCGGGACTCATTTGCCCCAATATTTCACACAGTTGCACACTCGTCAATTTACAAAATAACTGAATACAGCGCTTCCGTATAGTGGCGTCAATTTCATGAATAGCATAGGCGCGGATTTTGGGGTCGGGATCTATCAAAACGTACTTGATACATTGCTCTTTGGCATGGACGGGTAACACGTCCCAATAGTGGATAATAGTTTGGGGGGCACTTATTGCCAATTGGTTGAGGAATTTTTGGAGCGCTTCCTGCGCACAAAAATCTGGTTGCTTGGACACATCGATGACGTCATTGATGATTCCCTTTTCAATAATCGTTTTATCGATGCATATTATCCCTAAGCCCTGAAAAACAGGGAGCGATGAGGCCAACAATAAATGTACCAACGTCAAAAATTCTTGATGATTACGAATAATGTTGCGAATGAGTTTTACATACGGTTCAGTTCCTTGCAACAGATTGAGCATATGTAATTGTGTCAACGCACTCATAATCAACACACTATCGCCATGCAAATACGTTTGTAAGAGTTGGTTGATATAGCCATATTCACCGTAGCGCAAATAGGGAATAGCCTCATTGATAGGCGGAATAAAGTGGTGCGCTGCTAAAATTTTGACCGCGTTCCTACACACTATATTACGTTCATCGAGCACCGCTTGACGCATTACAGTGACCACGAGTGGATGTTGATACCGTATCAATGACGTGATCGCCGCATTAGCAACCCCTAGTACCGGTGAACAAATGAGCACCAATAATGGAGGCAACGCATCGGGGTCAGCAATGATGCCCAACGCATATATTGCGGGAATCATATAATCCGAGCGTGTAGCAATTTCGTTGAGTAATAACGGGATGAACTGAGCGACACGTGCTCTGCCAAGGATACGAATTGTCTTTTTTTTAATATGAAACTGCGGACTGTGATAGCGCGTGAACAACCATTCAATTCCCACATGATCTTGATGGGTAGCAAGGATCTCTGCAGCTTTGAAAGCCACCGAACTCTCTGCATCTTCGAGACAACTATATAATTCTTCAACAGAAATTTGATCTAGGGATTTTTGGATGAAATCTAAAACCAATAATCGCACATTGATACTACGATCTCGGAGCCCACGTCGCACATATGTGACAAAATCGGCTGATTTCCACTCGAGGACCACTTGCATTGCACTAAAACGTACGGCATCATGACGATCAAACGTGGATGCGATAATCTGTGATTCAACACCACCACCACAACGATTCCACACGCGCATTGCTGCGACTCGAATGGCAGTACTCGGAGAATGAACGGCGTTTTCCAATTGTGCCTTGACCACAGGCGACATACAGTCGTCTGCAGTCAACATACGTAATGCAGCGATACGAATATTGTCGTCACACGCTTGTAATTGCGCAGATACATTATCCAACTGTGCACTCATCAGGGTTATGTACTCACGACCGGCGCGTAGATTTTATGCAGTACGACCCACCCGATGAGTTTTCGGGTGGGGTTCACATAGCATTGGACGCCCATTCCCCCCAAACTATGTGCCGCCATACTTACTAACCTATCGACCGCTGTCTGTACTCGTTGCGCATAGGGCGCAACGTTGGCCTGGTCTTGCCACAAACACGGTAATTCATTGACTAGTAACACCGGTTGTGCCAAAAGTGCCAACTCTACCTGTTGGACACATTTTAGCGTTTGTTGCTGATCCATCGTCACATCACTCTGGAGCGCTGGGTTTGCCCACGCCCACAGCCAAGTACCGTTGGTTGCACAAAACGAACCAATCATAGTATACGAAGCCAATGCGACCACGGTACCGCAACGCCGAGACGACACGGTTTTGTCAACTCGCGATATCTGCCAATCACAGAGTGACAATCCATACTGTGCGTCCATTTTTGTTTGTTGCAGACGCAACCATGTTTGGTTTAATTCCATCTTTTCGACAATCGCTACCTGCGCTCCACACATATTACCTCCCTTTTTATTCAACTCTCTATTTATTGTATTCATTCTTCAAACCACAAATGTGCTTTTTAATTTGAATTTTGATTTATTTTGCCGGCGTGAGGATAGAAATTACCCAAAGAAGATTGACACGGGTATCGGCACAATTGCACAGTTTGGGAACATTCTGGATACGTTGGCAACATCCAATGGTTCGAATCAACCGGGGCAATTGCCTAAAATCACATTCAACTGCTATGATATGGTCAATTAAGCCAACCGCAAAACAAAGGAATCACGTATGCAACCACTCAATGCACTGCTTATTGGCGCCGGCGGCATGGGTCGCACGTGGGCCAAAAACCTCGTCGCAAACCCAGATGTGTGTTTGGCTGGTTGGGTTGATATCCGACCTGAGGCAGCAGCGCTGGCAGCGCGAGACTTACAGATACGTGCGGGGTATTATGGTGATTCACTCGCGACAGCGCTAGTCGCCGTCAAGCCTGATTTCGTGGTGGATGTCACGATTCCCGAGGCGCATCACGATGTGACGCTGACCTGTTTGAATGCGGGGATTCCGGTGATTGGCGAAAAGCCGATGGCCGTGTCAATGGAACAAGCACAGGCCATGGTAGCAGCCGCAGACCGCACGGGCGTGCGCTATATGGTGAGTCAAAGCCGGCGCTATGATGCACGGTTGTGGGCCTACCGCAATTTAATCCAACAAGTGGGCGAAGTCGGTATTCTCGATGCCGATTTTTATATTGGGGCGCATTTTGGCGGCTTCCGTGACGAAATGGCCAACGTGCTATTACTTGACATGGCGATTCACACTTTTGATGCCGCGCGGTATCTACTAGGTGATAGCACACCAGTATCGGTGTATTGTGAAGAATTCAATCCCCGCTGGAGTTGGTACAAAGGGGCTGCAGGGGCCACCGCCATTTTTGAGATGGCCAATGGCGCACGATTTACCTACCGTGGTTGTTGGGCTGCCGAAGGCCAACACACGTCGTGGGAATCAGAATGGCGGGCGGTCGGCGCACAAGGGAGCGCCAAATGGGATGGGCATGATGCCATCAGTGCGGATGTGGTGGTGGAGCAGGGGGGATTCCATGCCAAATGTCATCATTTCACGGCGACAGCAGCGAGTGACATTGCGCATGGGATTGCCGGATCACTCAAAGATTTCGTAAATAGCTACCGCACCGGTGCCACCCCGATGGGCGACTGTCGCGACAACATCAAAAGCCTCGCCATGGTATTTGGCGCGATTGAATCAGCCAAAACAGGACGAAGAGTTACCTTATGATTTTTGCGTCACCTATTTTTCTTTTTTTCTTTTTCCCAGTCACGGTAATTGCCTATACCCTTGTACCGCTCAAATGGCGTAACGCCCTATTGCTCATTGCAAGTATGTTGTTTTATATAAGTGGTTCAGGGCCGTTTATATTGGTGATTATTGGGTTGACGATATTCAATAGTGTTATTTCACCATACATCATCGATAATCGCCTGGTGTTGGGGAGCGCAATAAGCGTCAATCTGTTGCCCCTGGTCTATTTCAAGTATGTCGGTTTTTTTGAGCGGATATGGCTCGATGCGGTTGGGCTAAGCAACCCAAAAATAGTAGCGGTGTTATTGCCATTAGGGATCTCGTTTTATACCTTTCATGCGATTTCGTACCTCATCGACGTGGCACGGCGGCGGATTCCCGTCAATACCAAAATCAATTCATATTTACTCTACATGCTCTTTTTTCCACATTTAATCGCAGGGCCAATTGTGCGATTTAAAGAAATAAGCAGTCAGTTCATAGCCGAAAACAGACAACTTCGCCCACAAAATGTGAGTAGTGGGTTGCAGTTGTTTATTTTGGGGTTTTCCAAAAAAATCCTGATAGCAGATCAATGCGCTGCGCTGTCCGATCGGGTGTTCGATCAACACATCACGTTGTCAAGTGCCAATGCGTGGTTAGGGATTTTGGCATATACGATGCAGATATATTTCGATTTTTCGGGGTATAGCGATATGGCAAGTGGACTAGCACGGATTTTTGGTTTTCGCTTCCCACGTAACTTCCGGCGGCCTTATAGCGCCCAGAGTATCACCGAATTTTGGCAACGCTGGCATATTAGTTTGTCGCGGTGGTTCCGCGATTATGTGTATATCCCATTGGGCGGGAATCGGCGAGGACAGCGACGAACGTTATTCAACCTGTGGGTTATTTTTGTGCTGTGTGGTTTGTGGCATGGGGCAAATTACACGTTTCTGGTATGGGGGGTTGGTCACGGCATCTGGATGGTAGTCGAGCGGCTGGGCTGGTGGCGGCCACGTGGCTGGTGGGGACAACTCTGTACATTTGTAATAACGATGCTACTTTGGGTGCCATTCCGGGCCGAATCACTTAGTCGTACGTGGCAGATTTGGTTAGCCTGTATCAAGTGGCAGACGACCTTGGTGAGCATGGATACCGTCACGCTGATTGATCCCAAACGGATATTTTTGTTGGTACTCGCATTGGGTATCTGTTGCATGCCCCAGCGAACATTTGTACAATGCAAACTATATTGGCAACAGCGGCCACTTTTGCGGGCAAGCGCCATTAGTATTAGTTTTGCATTATCTACATTGGTATTGATCGATCAAGGGTTTACCCCATTCATTTATGCAAATTTTTAAAGGATTTCGCGTTGTACCGTCCTATTATTTATTTGCATGTTGTCCTACCCTATTACTGTTTCAATGCAGTTGATTTATGTTCATTCTTAATTAACGAAACCGAAATGCGTTGCATCAGACCGACCAATAGACACCAAAAAAGAACAAGCGTTGTGGTATTGTAATTACGAATCATAGGTATTCGCAGATAATGAATAATTTTCACCAACGTTACAATACTTTTCGTGTTCGCTCACAGCCATTTGGATCAGATTCATGCAACATTGTCACTTTCGCGTCATTTGTTGGAGTTTTTCATTTATGAAATTTCGCATCCTGACGATTTGCGTCTATATACTGATGCTATTTCTTTGTTTGTTCGAAATAAATTATCTCATTAATTTCCCCCAACAGCATCAATTACACGCAGCTGAGATTCTTTCAAATGGCCGCAAAACAATTCGCGAACTTGAAAAAAATAGCCAAGGTGTAAATTTTCGTTGGATGAGTGATACGGTAACATTGACCATCCCCCAAACCACACCGATGGGAGTTTTGACACTTCACTACTGGATTGCACCAAATCGAAAAACAACAGAAGTTCAGATCAACACTTCCACCTATACCCTGCCCCCTACTGAAGCATTGAAACAACGTCGAATTGCAATGCTCGTATTGAATCATGATGCAATCCCACAAACAACGATTAGCATACATTTCGTTACACAACCGAATCAACCAATTGCGTGGGCATTTACCGATGCAGATTGGCAACGCCTCAGTCCTATTCCCCATCTCAGTATTTGGGGGAGTATTGGATTAATATGGGTACTCTGTGCGTTGACTATCCAACGAATCGGCCGACAACATTGGCTGAGTATTACGTCGACAAGTATCTTACTGATGACAATTAGTGCTGCGCAAACAAATTTTTCGACCTCCATCAGCTCCCTCTTGCTCGATGAGCAACTATTGCACCATAGCGCATTGATAGCGGTTGGATGGTGCCTGTGGTATATTTTGCATCCCCGAGTAATGCGCTTTTTGACAACGGCCACATATGTCCAGCGACTTGCGATAGGAAGTTATCTCTTATTCACGACATTGCCCCCCATCGGGATGATATTCAATCCGGAACCAGAATCTATCGCCGTAAAAGAGCAACGCCAAAAACAAGATTGTCCAACTCAATGGATTGGAAATCTTTGGGATGTTGGTCAGAATTTCCCAGTGCTTGCCCAATGTATTTCGGATACTATTGGCTGGCGCAGTTTCATGATTCGGAGCAAAAACGAGCTTGATTATCGGTTATTTGGGGTATCGAGTCGCGTCTATTTTGGCAATAATGACTTTTATTTTTTACGCCGTTGGGGTGACGAGCGATTCCCAAAACTCACCGAAATAGTACATGACCCAGTACAATATACGCAACTCCGCCTACTTTTGCAGGAAATCAATGCAACTTATGCGGCGAACAATATTCATATGATTTTGGTGATAGCGCCGAGTAAAGATATTCTTTATCCCGAGAATCTGCCGTGGTATGCACCACGCTATGATCCGCAAATGGTCGTCAATTTAGAAGATGAATTGCGTGACAGTGGGGTTGACGTCATCCCCGTTACAAAAATCTTACAACAACACAAGCACGACGTACCGTTGTTATACCACCAACGCGATTTTCATTGGAATGAAATTGCCGCCTACTACGTAGCCCAAGAAATTGTTGCTCGTATTGCGTTTGGTGAACATCGCTCCTCGCCGTGGCCAAAGGCCCCACCGGTCTTTCATCCAATCTGGAAAGATCCCACTGACCAACATTTTGCCGCGCTGCTCCTCAATAGAGATGTATCTCCGCGGAGCTACGGGATAGCTACAGCCCGCCCGCGTCAAACAGCGTGGCTCGATGAGTCATATGCGAACCAAGAGTTTGGGGTGTGGCGGGCTCAATCTGAACTAGATCAACCTCCATTGCCGAACCTTGCAATTCTCGGTGATAGTTTTAGTGGTTATTTCCGCAATGTGGGGATGGAGTGGTATTTTCAAACCATCCTCATGTCACGCCCAATCGACTCTCCGACCATCATCCGCACGTTTCAGCTAAATGCAGTCAAATATGTGGTTGTCCAAGTACGCGACGTCAGCCTTCCATTACTTTTAACGCATCAAAATGAGCAATAGTACGTTTTGGAATCAAAAAACGATCACTAAACTGCAGTTAGTGATCGTCATGATTTGGACTGGAGCCGACAACGAGACTCGAACTCGTGACCTGCTGTTTACAAAACAGCTGCTCTACCAACTGAGCTATGTCGGCACGTTCTTGAATAATACCATGTGGACTCATCAACGTCAACCGTGTTATTATGCAATATACACGTGACGGTCGGTTTAGAGGTAATCCATGCAAGATGTGTTGGTACAACTCGATTCAAGTTTTGACCAAAGACCGAGTTACACACTCGTCGCATGGTTACGCCATCGTGATGCGCAAGTCACTATTGGTGAACCACTAGCGATTATTCAAGATGGTCAAGCACGCAAGGTCATATCTGCGCCGTGCAGTGGTAGAATCGTGGCCTTATATGTCGACCCTGGGGCACCGCTGCTTCCACAAAGTGTGATTGCATTAATTCGCCCCGGTTTGCCGCACGTATTACCCGTGAATGGGATTAATGGCATCATCGTCGCTGTTGGGCTGATTGCCGTGGGATTAATGATTATCCCCGCACTCAATGGTTTCGACAATCAAACAACTTCAAACGCTCCCGCACCGAGTGTCGCGAGTAGTCCCAATAGTTTGTGGCCATTTGGACGCACACCCCAACCCTCGGCAATTGCAGGAGAATCCAATCCGACCCCGGCGAGAGAAACTACACCTGAACCCAATACAACCCCGGCAAGCGAAAGCATCCCCGCCACCGAAGCAACCCCGGCAAGCGATATTACTCCGGCACCCGTTGCAACTACTGAAGTAGTCAGCGAATCATTCATCAAACAGATGGGCAGATTAATCACCGAAATGGTTTTATTGACCAAAGAAATTCAACCGTGGGTTCAAACCAAGCAATTAATTAATCCGCAGATTTTTGCGCAAATGATTCGACCACGGATCACTCGCAATCAGCAAATTATCGACGATCTCCATGCAATTACCAATGAAAACAACGCAAATCAATCACTTACCGACATGGAAAAACAACTAATCAGCCAAGTAGACCAATATATTAATCCCTGCATGGCCATTTATGACGCAATCCAAAAGGCAAATGATACAAACATTACCCCTGAAGATTTGAGTAATCAATACGGGCAGTGTAATGCGATTTTGGATAATATATCACCGTACCTGATTGGGCAATAAACAAACACACAATCCTTTTCGGATAGTGCGCTGCACATCTTATGAATCCAAACCGTCAATAGCGAAATCGTGATGCTGTTGGGGGGTTAATTTTCATGGATGAACATTCCAATGCGTGGATGAATGAAAAATACGGTAACTAAATTTCTCCAAACCCGGATTTTCGGTAATCAATTAACGCAATAGGAGGAGTGTGAAATCTCACACTCCTCCCATCACAACAACGTCCGATTACTTATGCATTGTAGTAGTATCCATACCCCTGTTTGCGGCGGTCAAAACAATTTTGGACAGATTCACGGCAGTCAAAGTATTACTTACCGCAACATTATCGATAGAAATTTCGCTCCCAATCGATATATCGGTGGTCAAGAATATACTAATCGGCACTCGTTTGCCGGCATACGCTGAAATATCCACACTAGCACGTGTTGGCAATACGTCATTGCAAATATCCAACATACCGAGTATCACGTCATCAACAGTCACATTCATCACATCGTAGAATTTTCCGCAATTCTCGCTAGATTTTACGCGCACATCAAACAATAGTCGTTTGGCGTCAGCCGGCAACGTGATGTATTGGGTAATGCGGTCGCTCGTGAGGTTCCGTGCCGGAGTCAAGTTCCCGAGTTTTGCGATACCATTCGCAATAAATTGGCCAACTCGTTGTCCATCGCTGCGTGAATCTTCTTTCCAGTTCCCATCTGCGCCACTGGCAAAATCAGCATTCAGCAACGTCGTGTTGGTACGTGTCGGGCCAAATTTAACAGTATCAATAATCCATGAGCTTGTATTAGCGTCATCGTTGCTCAATTCGAAGCGAATCGGCACGGTTTGACCTTGCCACTCACTTACATCGATAACCTGTTGATTGTAAAGTGTGAGTGGGGACCAGCTGCTTCGGTTACATACCCCCCATTGTTTGACGATCGTATTATTGACGTAGACTCGTGCGAAATCATTACTGCACGCCAACGCAGATTCTGCAGAATAAAACCCCGTATGTAGGTAGAGTGAAGTATTGCCCGTTGGAATGGTGACGGTTTGTTCGATGGTTTCGACACTATTGACTGCACCTCCCAACCATGCCACATACCGACCAGTCCAAGGGGCGAAATTTGCCCAAGCACCGATTACTGCATAGTTCAACGTTGAGTTTTCGGTCCAACTCGTTTTATACCCTTCGAAGTCTCCATTGGCGATCCCGTCCCCGGTAAATGTCGGGCTTGGCGTCACCGTAGCGGAAGGCGTCATTGTTGGGGAAGGAGTTCTGGTATTTGTTGTGGTACGGGTACTCGTCGGCTGCAAGGTGTTTGTTGCAGTTGCCGATGCTGTCACGGTCCGTGAGCTCGTCTTGGTCGCAGAAGGCGTCAGTGTTTGCGTACTAATCAAATTGGAGCCGTCGGGAGCTTGATTGTTATAGATCAGTTGGATTTCGTTCGTCCCCACTTTCCCCGAAGCTACCCATACTTCATCCAGATCAAATGAGCTATAGACCCCATTCACTACCCCAATCAGGAGTTTGGCCGGTAAAAACGTTTTCGTGACTCCGGCTGTGCTCCCCTGCACATGACCATCGACGTAGCTTTCGATAATACCATTACTTCCTGGCAGCACCAGACACGCTAATTGATGCCACGCACCGTCATTCACATCATCGCCACCCGTCGCCGTTGCGCCATTAATTGCACAAGAAAGCTTGCCAGCAATGATTTTCATGGTGAACGGAGTAACGCTCCCACTGCTTTGCATTAAATTGACCGCACTATTTGTGGTGCGGACCCATGTGCTTACCAATGTATTTACCGGTAGGCGTGGGAACAAATATTGTACCGACGTCATGGCATTTTTACGATTTTCATCGAAATGCACGGCTTTGTTTTTGACCCCATCCATAACTTCACCGACACACAGCGGTGTGCTTGTCACACACTTCATCGTCGTAATCACCAGCGCACGCGTTGACTGAAATGCCGTTATGTCATCGAAGTTGACTTTTAATATCTGGGTGTTATTGAGTAATGGCGTAGCAGTGCGCGTTGCCGCGACGGTGCGGGTTGCAGAAGGAGTTCGGGTGCTCGAGATTGTGCGGGTTGCACTTGCGGTAAATGTAGGCGACTTGGTTGCGGTGGCTGTGAACGTCACAGTAGCTACAGGAGTCACACTGTTGGTAGGGGTAAGCGTGATTGTAGCTGTTGGAAGCCCCAACGATATCGCTTGGACTGATTTGGAAGCATTCACGATGCCTGGGCCACATGTGGTCAGTGTACATGCATTGTCACTCGTATCACTCGGGAATGGAGTAAGGTTATTAGACTCCGTTAAAAATTGATAAATCGTCGCAACCGATGCATTGGGCATTAACCCATACAACAATGCAGCCACACCAACCACATGCGGAGTGGCCATGCTCGTCCCTTGCATATTTCCATAAGTTGGTGTCGCGGTACCAACCGTCGTAGCGCCATTAAACCATGTGGAACGAATCCGTCCACTCGACAAGTCCCCCCCAACTATTGCATCTCCACCGGGGGCAGCAATATCAACACCATCACCATAATTACTGTAGTAAGAGCGGATACCTGTTGGGCCGACGGCAGCCACTGTCACGGCACCGGCACAGTTGGCTGGCGTAAATTGATCAACGGCCATATTACTATTACCAGCGGCCACAACCACCATCGTACCCGCACTGGTCGCTGCGGTAATCGCATCCGCATAATAGCTGGGACACGATGGCGAATAACCGCCAAGACTCAGATTAATGACATTCGCTTTCACCGGCGCTAACGGCACACCAGCGACGGGAACCTGTGCTGCCCACTTGATGGCATCAGCAATATCACTGCCGTACCCACCACCCCGACCGAGCACGCGAGCAATCAACAAACGCGCATCACCAGCGATACCAGCCACGCCCATACCATTGTTGGTTAAGGCCGCAATTGTCCCTGCCACATGGGTACCGTGCCAAGAA
>CALQBW020000042.1 GCA_943328915.2 Singulisphaera sp. GP187
AACTAAGGCTGCCGCAACCAAGGCCGTTGTTGCAACTGCCAAGGTCATCGCTGTAGCCGCAACCACCGCCCCAGTTGCAGTAACTGGTGATTGGAAGCCACGACAGTTAACTGCTTCTTTGAGCGGTTCAGGTGCCAGCTTCCCCAATCCGTTGTACCAAGTATGGATTTCGGTCTACTCAAAAAATATCGTTCCCGGCGTGAAGTTGAGCTACCAGAGCGTTGGTTCGGGTCAAGGTAAGAAAGACTTCACTGCCTACTTGACCGATTTCGGTGGTACTGACTCGGCTATTTCATCAAAAGATGTGCAATCACAAGCCCCAGATGCAATCCATTTGCCGATGGTATTGGGTGGCGTATTGCCAATCTATAACTTGCCAACCGTAAAAAACCCGTTGCGCTTCACACCAGAAACTTTAGTGGGAATTTACATCGGCGACATCAAAAAATGGAATGACCCACGTATCGCCGATATTAATCCAGGCGTAACGTTGCCTGATACCGAAATCAACGTTGTGTACCGTTCAGACTCATCGGGCACCTCCTCGATCTGGACTGACTATTTGTCAAAGGTCAGCGGCACGTGGAAGTCACAAGTCGGTGCCGGCAGCACGGTGAGTTGGCCCGTTGGAATCGGTGCTCCAGGCAATGCGGGTGTGTCGAGCTCGGTCCAAAAAACCGAAGGTGCGATTGGGTATGTTGAAGTTGCTTACGCCCTCGGCGCAGGTTTCACATTACCGTACCTCAAAAACTCGGCAGGTAACTACGTGCAACCTTTGTTGGCAAATGTATCTGCCGCTGCCACATCTGCTGTTCCGTCTTCAAACAACCAAGGACTGGCGTTATCAATCACCAACGGTAGCGATGCGCAAGCCTATCCTATTGCCGCATTCACCTACATTTTGGTTCGTAAAGATACCTACAAAGATGCCAACAAAGCCCAAGCCTTGTCAGACTTCCTCTACTGGAGTTTGACCGAAGGCCAAGGTGCAGCTAATCGCCTCGGCTATGCCCCATTGCCCGAAAACTTCCGCAAAGCATCAATGAAGGCATTGTTGTCGATGCGCGTGAGCGGCCAAAGTGTGCTTGACGCTCCAATTAAGTAAATAGGATTACATTCCCGTACGGGGTGGGTAGTTAATGCTACCCACCCCGTTTTTTTGTCGTGATGCGTTTGTTTATGGTATAAATGGAAGGTTGAAAAATCAATGGTGTAAAGCCAAAAGAGGAATGGTATGAAAACGTTTCCTGCCCGTGCAATTTTCGCAGTTGTTTGTGTTGGAATGCTTAGTCTGGTGATCGCAGCATGTGCAAGTGCTCCAGCAGGAAAGCCGTCAGCTGGCACAAGTGATAGCGCGTGGAAACCACGTCAGTTGAATACGACAGTGAGTGGCTCAGGTGCGAGTTTCCCCAATGCACTGTATCAAGTTTGGATTTCGGTTTATACAAAAAATATTGCACCCGGTGTGACGCTGAGTTATCAAAGCGTCGGATCGGGTCAGGGTAAAAAAGATTTCGTCGCAGGATTGACTGATTTTGGTGGCACAGACTCTGCATTTACGTCTGACGAAGTCAAGGCACAAGTGCCCGATGCCATCCACATCCCCACGGTAATGGGTGGAGTATTGCCCATCTACAATTTGCCGAGTGTTACCAAGCCAATGCGATTTACGCCAGAATTATTGGTAGGAATTTATAGCGGCGAAATCACCAAATGGAATGATGCCAAAATTGCCGCCGAAAACCCCGATGTTAGCTTGCCTGCTACCGATATTGCTGTCGTATACCGCTCAGATGCATCAGGGACGACGTCGATTTGGACCGATTATTTGTCAAAAGTGAGTGATACGTGGAAAACCAAAGTGGGCAAAGGCAGCACGGTGAAATGGTTGGTCGGGATCGGTGCTCCGGGCAATGCCGGGGTCGCTAGTACCGTCCAAAAGACTGAAGGGGCAATTGGTTATGTAGAAGTTGCCTATGCCCTCGGTGACAAATTCACGTTGCCGTTTGTGAAAAATGCCGCCGGGAATTATGTGCAACCGTTGTTAGCCAATGTGTCGTCAGCTGCGGAGAATCTTGCAATTAACGATGATGTCCAACAGCTAGCACATTCAATAACAAACAGTTCGAATCCCCAAGCGTATCCAATTTCGGCGTTTACGTATGTATTGGTCCACAAAGATACGTATACTGACGCGACCAAGGCACAAGCGGTTGTTGATTTTTTGTATTGGGGATTGACCACGGGCCAAGATGCCGCCAATCGGTTGGGGTATGCACCGTTGCCCGACAACATGCGACAAGCAGCAATTCATGCATTGCATGCAGTGAAAGTGAATGGCCAAGCCGTGCTCGATGCGCCGATAAAATAAATGAAATAGGGTTGACTGGTGCCGTGTACGGATTGTTACACGGCACTTAATTGTGCAAAAAACCGGATTTCATCATTTCTTAATATAAAAAACATCAATGAATAATAAACGATTGGTACTTTGTATATAGGAATAATTTCTTCGTCTTCGTAGGGTGCATATTTTGCTTCCGGTTCTCATATTTGTGGTGCCGTGGTTGAATATGGTATACACTGAACAAACAAGAAATAATCGCAGGGTGCAAGGATAATTCGTCCGAACTGTCATATTAAAATTCGTATTGATTTGTGGCGTGTTGATTGCAATGGGTTGCTTTTGGTAGTAGGTGAGGAGTCATTTCATGGCGAAACAACAGCCCGCTGAGTCATGGAGCAACGGCAAATCCGTCTTACGACACGGAGATGTGCCGTTTCGGGTTGGCACGGTGGTACTGGCAAGTTGTGTGGTGGTGTTGGTGTTCGCCATGGCTACGATTATGTATTTGGCATCTGGGGAGGCACGTGCTGCATTTGGTTGGGATGTGTTGTTCGGGCAAGACTGGAATCCCGTTGCCACTGATTTGGGCAATCCGACGTTCGGTGCATGGCCTGCAGTCCGCGGCACACTCCTATCGTCATTGGTTGCTATTGTAATTGCAGCGCCATTAGCACTTGGTATTGGCATTTTTCTTGCCGAACTGTGCCCTCCCAAATTAAGTACCCCCCTTTCGTTTTTAGTTGAATTACTCGCAGCCGTCCCCAGCGTGATATACGGAGTTTGGGGCGTGTTTGTGTTTGTTCCTTTTTTCAATCAGGTGTTTTCACAACCGGTCAGTACCGCGCTCGGCGACTATATTCCATGGTTGGCGGGGCCGGTTGCGACAGGACGTGGCGTCATGGTGACCGGGATTATCTTGGCGATTATGATTTTGCCTACTATTGCTTCTTTGACCCGCGACGTCCTCCGCCTTGTGCCCAATACCCAGCGTGAAGCGATGTTGGCAATTGGTGCGACACGATGGGAAACGATCTGGCTGGCGGTTGTTCCCTATTCGCGGGCCGGGATTATCGGCGCGATGATGCTCGGCCTTGGCCGCGCATTGGGTGAAACGATGGCAGCGACGCTCCTCATCGGTAATTCGCAACGGATTAGTTCGTCATTGTTCGCTCCAGCGACCACCGCTGCTTCTCTGGTGGCAAACGAGTTAACCAATTCTGTGAGCTCACTCCACGAAAGTGCGTTGATTACTGTGGCGTTTGCGTTATTTGGAATCACCTTGATATTGAATCTTGGAGCGCGTTTATTGATTTGGTATGTCGACCGCGGTATGGCAGGAGGTCGCTCGTGAACACCCCAAAAAACTATCGTTGGCGCAAATTTGTAGATCAAGTCATGCGTGGCAGTACCGTTGTCGCTACTGGTTGCGCAGTGATTCCGTTGATTGCGATAATTGGGTATGTATTGACACTTGGTGCCTCGGCTTTGAGTGTGCAGTTTTTCAGCGATGTGTATCAACCACCCAATATGGCCCAAGCAGCCACCGATGGGACTGCGCCGGCATTCGACCCCAATGATCCATTTGCAGGTATTGGCGTGCCCACCGACGGTACAGCTCCCGTCGATGGCGCAGCCCCTACCTCCGACGTTTATGCGGGTGGACCGGTTGGTGGCGTGTTACATGGCATTATCGGCACTTTGATTATCACCGGAATGGGGTTGCTTTTTGCACTACCCATCGGGATTTTTGCCGGGATTTATCTCAGCGAATATCGGAATGAACGCTATGCAACGATGGTCCGTTTTTGTTGTGATGTATTGAGTGGTTCGCCGTCGATTGTGGCAGGTGTGGTGATTTATATTTTGGTAGTAATCCGAACCCACGAATTTTCTGCGATAGCTGGTAGCTTGGCATTGATGATTTTGATGATTCCGATTGTTACGCGTACTACCGAAGAAATGTTGAAACTCGTGCCTGAATCTATGCGCGAAGCAGCCCGTGGCCTCGGTGCGCCTACCTGGTATTCGACTTTCACGGTGATTATTCCCGCAGCATTGCCTGGGATTGTCACTGGAGTGATGTTGGCGTTTGCACGTGGAGCTGGGGAAACAGCCCCGTTGATCTTGACCGTGCTCGGGAGCAATGTAATCACTACGAACTTGTTTGCTCCAATGGCGAGTTTGCCGTTGTTGGCTTATCGCTATACCGAATCACCGTACCCTGGTGAAAATACGTTAGCATGGGGCGCAGCGTTTGTATTGATGATGTTGGTGTTGTGCATGAATATTTTGGTGCGGGTTGCGACGCGTCGCCGCGCAGGAGCAAGCCGATGAGCAGCATGACCATTTCACAATTAGCGCCGTTTTACGGGTTGCGGCAAGCGGTCAAAGCCGTCGATATGCAGATTGTATCCCAAGAAATTACGGCAATTATTGGTCCTTCTGGATGTGGTAAATCGACGGTGTTACGCTGCCTTAATCGCATGCACGAAACAATTCTTGGGGCAAGTGCTACCGGCACTGTGTCGTTGAATGGTGAAGATATTTATGCACCTAAGGTTGATGCGACGTTGATTCGTCAGCGCGTTGGGATGGTATTCCAACAACCGGTGGCATTCCGTACCCGCAATATCTACGAAAACGTGGCGGCTGGGTTGCGCATCCAAGGGATGTCACACAAAGTTGAACTCGATCAGGCCGTTGAAGAAGCGTTGCAATCTGCGGTATTATGGGATGAAGTCAAAGATGTGTTGAGCAAACCTGGTACTGCGTTGTCGGGCGGCCAACAACAGCGGCTTGCGATTGCCCGTGCCCTAGCGATCAAGCCTGATGTGCTGTTACTCGACGAACCGTGTTCGGCACTTGATCCAATTGCCACCGCCAATATTGAGGAGCTGTTGGTCCAGCTCAAATCGAAGTTAACGATTGTAATTGTGACACATAGCATGCAACAAGCAGCCCGAATCTCGGATCAAACAGCAGTGTTTATGGTGGATACAACGAGTGGCAATCCGATTGGTGAATTGGTTGAAAAATCAAGCACATTAGACGTATTTACCAACCCAAGAGATCCACGTACCGAGTCCTATATTAGTGGCCGTGTAGGGTAAAGGTGATGACGATGCGTAGTGCGATGACACTGAGTCGCTCGATTGGTTTTGCCGATCTCGTTGGTGCCCGGACGCGCACGCGCCCGCTCACCGACAGCGTGAGCGCCAAAATCGAAGTGCGCAATTTTAGTTTTTTTTATGGCGATTTCAAAGCAATTAATCGTGTCTCAATGGATATCCCAGCAAATCGGGTGACGGCCATTATTGGACCATCAGGATGTGGCAAATCGACGCTGTTGCGTGCCATCAATCGCATGCACGACGCTACCCACGGTGCGCGTGCTGAAGGCGAAATGCGCTTCGATGGTGTCAATGTCTACGATCCTGTGGTCGACTCGGTGTTGTTACGTCGGCGGGTTGGTATGGTGTTTCAGCGCCCCAATCCATTCCAGCTGACGATTTTTGATAATGTAGCGTATGGCCTGAGAGTCAACGGGTTGCGTGACAAAAAACTCATCGCCCAAAAGGTCGAAGTGTCGCTCAAACGGGCAGCCTTGTGGGACGAAGTCAAAGATCGATTGTTCAAAAGTCTCGGCACTGCGTTGTCTGGTGGGCAACAACAACGCTTATGTATTGCCCGAGCGATTGCGTCGGACCCCGAAGTAATTTTGATGGACGAACCATGTTCGGCGCTTGACCCGATTGCCTCACTCAAAATCGAAGACCTCATCGACGATTTACGTAATCAATTCACGATTGTTATCGTGACGCACAACATGCAACAAGCTGCCCGCGTATCTGATGTGACGGCCTTTATGTTGATGAATCGGTCTACCCGCGCCGGCGAATTAATTGAACTTGGCCACACCGACAAAATGTTTACTGCCCCTAGCGATCAGCGCACCGAAGATTACATTAGTGGTCAATTCGGCTAACGCGTGCGTATTAATACCCAAAATAAACCCCGTTGGTGCGTTCAACGCACCAACGGGGTTTTGATGAACCGACTTAGTTTTTCACCGCAGCCAACATGATTGCTTCGATACGTTTGACCATGGCAGCCGGGTCGCTGGGGGTGCCATCGAGCATCAATGCACTGTCATACAACTGGGCGATGATGGCATGGGCCACCACATCACTAGGGTTGGCTTGCAGGCGTTGGGCTAGCCCGACAATCAGGGGATGGGCGCGATTGACTTCGAGTTTGCGCTTGGGGGCGCTCGTATCGCGTTCGATCATGCGACGCATGCGCTCTTGGTCACTATTGCTCGTGGTGGCCACGAGGCGCACGGGATGGTTTTTGAGCACGGTTGAGGCTTGGACGCCGTCAATTTGCTCGCCGAGGGCCGCTTTGAATCCGGTTACGAGGGACATCAGTTGGGTATCGTCGATTTGTGATTCGACTTGGGTATCGCTCCCGGGCAACGTGAGTTCGGGGTCATCGAGGTTGTGGAATTTCTTGCCGTCGAAGTCGCGCATGTTTTGCAACATAAACGGATCAACCATGTCGCTGAGCAACAGTGCTTCGATGCCACGGCCCTGAACGGCGTCGAGGTGGGGGCTTTGTTTGGCGCTGGTCACGTCATTGGCAATCAGGTAGTAAATTTCGGTTTGGTCGGGCACCATACGACCGACGTACTCGGCCAGTGTAGTGAGTGAGTCTTGAGTAGAACTATGGAAGCGTAACAGGGGCACAATATCGGTTTGGGCGCTGGGGTCGACCGCTACCCCTTCTTTGAAGAAAATCCCGAATTCCTTCCAGAAGGTTGCGAACTTTTCGGGATCATTATTGCCCAAATCGTTGAGCTCTTTGATGACGCGGCTGGCGAGGGTTTTTTTGATACGTGCGGCGGTTTGTGAGCCTTGCACCATTTCGCGCGACACATTGAGGGGCAGGTCTTCACTATCGACGACCCCTTCCATGAAGCGCAACCATTGTGGGAGCATTTCTTTGGTTTCGGCTTGGATGAGTACACGGCGTGAATAGAGCGCAACATTGCCTTCGACGCGGCGTTCGATCATGCCACGTTCACGCGTCGCGGGCACAAACAACAAGGCGTGCAGGTCGATGGGGGCATCGGTCGAGAGGTGGACGGTCAATAGGGGGTCGGTCATTTCGTAGGTCAACTGTTGATAAAAATCGGTATAGCGGCTGGCGTCAACGGTCCGTGGTGCCACGCGCCACAAAGCTTGGGTGTCGTTGACGGTTTCTTCACCCATCAAAATAGGCACAGGAATATAGCGAGAATGTTTGCGGATGATTTGTTTGATACGCCATTCTGATGCAAATTCAGTGGCATCTTGTTTGAGGTGAAGGGTAATGGTGGTGCCACGCGCAGTACGATCTGACGGGCGAATCACAAAGGTGTCGTTGCCGTCGCACCACCATTCGGCGGCTTCGGCATCGGGTTGGTACGAGCGTGAAACGACCGTAACTTCGTCGGCCACCACAAATGCTGAATAAAACCCAACCCCGAATTGGCCGACCAGGGCACTGCGTTGGCCGGCATCGAGGTTTTCGAGCATGGCTTTGGTGCCTGATTTGGCAATGGTACCCAGGTTTTCGGCGAGTTCTTCGCGGGTCATCCCCGAGCCATTGTCGCTAATGGTGATTGTGTTGGCGTCTGTATCAACGCTAATGGTAATTTGTGGTTCAACATTTGCATCAACGACATTGGAATCGGTAAGTTGGATAAAGCTGACGCGGTTGATGGCGTCGGCGGCATTCGAAATGAGTTCACGCAAAAATATTTCACGGTCTGAATAAAGTGAGTGCGTCAAAATATTGAGTAGTTGACGCATCTCCGCGCGAAACGGAACGGCTTGTTCGTTGGTCACACAATCCTCCTCCATAAAATCATTTTCATTTCTATAGTACCGAATTTTAGGCCCAGGTAGTACAAGATTTTCGTTAAAAATCGGCAGTGACGGATCCTTTTTTGCTCGCAAAAACGGTATGAATCTATCGAATTATGTGTTGATAAGGAGTACAGATGGATAGAAATCAAAATCGGCGTTCAATTCGTCACCAGGCTCATGATTATCACGCCCAAGGGCTTCATTTTGTCACGATTAAGACGTACCAAAAAAGGGGAATTTTGAGCAGGATTTGTGATGGTCAGGTTCAGTTATTGCCGGTAGGCATGGCGATTGTGCATTGTTGGTAAGTACCGTGGCATTTCGGGAAGGTGCGATGCATAATATTGTCGTCATGCCTGCATATGCATGGGATTATCGAAATTGTGTCAACGATGACGCCACGGCAAATCGGCGCAGGGACATCAAAAAGTCTCGGGTCGGTGATTCGTCGTTTCAAAATTGGGGTCACCACACAGATGCAGTCCCAATACGGAAGAATTTGGCATCGGAATTATTATGATCGCATCATTCATGATGATGCAGGATTGCACGCCGGCAAAGCATATACCCTTCTAAATCCGATTCGTTGGCGTGGCGATGAATCGTAGGGGAGGATGGGCTCGGATGGGCTCGGATGGGCGGATGGGCAGATAGGGACGAATACAGGCGAATGTAATTCGGCCTACATGCCCCCAGCTGCTAAATCACTACTGCTCCCCGGCTCCATCGGCGTATGGTAGACCCCATCACGCACGATGGCGGGGTGTACGAAATGCTGGCGTAAATGCGGGATATACTCCAAAAAGAGTTTTTGGTGGCCGAGGGCGATGTGATTGAACAACACGAGGTGTTGATGGATTTGCCCCATGTCACCGACATGGGGGGCCACGGGGAGATTATAGTGACGGGCTAGCAAGCTGATTGTGATAAATTCACTTATCCCGCCCACCCGCACACAATCGGCCTGGACGTAGTGCATGGCCCCCAGTTGGAGATAGTTTTTGAAAACTACGGCATTGGGCACATGCTCGCCGGCAGCTACTTTAACGGGCGCGATAGCCCGGGCGATGGTTTGGTGGGCGAGCACATCGTCGGGATGAGTCGGCTCTTCTACCCAGAGCGGGTTGATGTGTTGCAGGGCTTGGCACATTTCGAGCGCTTGTGGCAGCGTCCATTGTTGGTTGGCGTCAAGCATGACGGTAGTCGCGTCCCCTACCGCATCGCGCACCGCCGCCGCACGACGGAGGTCGTAATTGGGGTCACGGGCGCCTACTTTGAGTTTAATGGCGCCAAAGCCTGCTGCCAGCGCCCGTTTTGCATTTTCACGGACTTGCTGCTCGTCATAATGAAACCAGCCTACCGAAGTGTCGTAGCCCGGGTAGCCACTGGCAATCACCCCCATACGCTCTGAGCGACTGGCCTGGGTTGCGTTGATGAGGGCGATGGCCTGTGCGGGTGACAATACATCTTCGAGGTAGCGCAAATCAAGTAATGCCACGATTTGGTCGGGGCTGAGATCAAGCAGTAAGCGCCACAATGGGACACCACGCTTTTTGGCCCACAAATCAAAACAGCCATTGGTAATGGCCGCAAGTGCCAAATGGACGACCCCTTTGTGTGGCCCCAACCAACGTAACTGATGATGGTTGGCCAGTTGTTGGTAGACGGTGCCCCATTCTGCCATTAATTCTTCGATATCACGCCCTACCAATGTGGTGGCAAGGATGTCGATAGCTTGGCAGACAAGCAGATTGCCGCCCCCCAGGGTAAATGCGAGCCCTGTCCCCTGTATTCCACTATCATCATGCACTAGACAGACCGCATAGGCATATTGCGGGTTGGTGTGGACTGCGTCGGCCCCTTCGCCGGGGGCGAGGTCGTAGCGACGGTCATGACTAGTAGTGCGGGTAATCATGCCCCTAACGTCCATTCGATATGATGATCGTAGCGTGTGCCGGGTAAGGGAATGCCATCGCTATCCCAGCCCATCATTTCATAATAAAGGCTAATTGCATCAGCGAATTTGGCACGGTCGATGACGACGCCTTGTTTGGCACCGCTGTCAATGGGTTCGCTGAAAAACCGTTCCGGCAACGTGTCGTCCGCACGACCAAGTCCTTCGCGGGTGTTGTAGATGCGCATCAGGTGGGTGCGACGTTCACCGAAGCGCAACAATTCATGCGACGAGGTTTCCCAGCCGGTCACGGCTGCCAGCATATCGGTCATGGTTTGCAGGCTAATTGCGCGGGTTGGTGCGATCGCAAAAATACAAAAGGCCAAGGCGTCAGCAGCCGACCATAAGTTGTGGAGGGCTTTGTAATTGCGGATTTTTTTGGCACCGATAAACTCCATTGGGATGCGCTCGATAATCCCCAAGGTGCGGGAATAATCAAGCGAATGTTCCCAACCGACTTGGGTATCGAAATCCCAGTCGTGCTCGCAAATGTCATAGCGTGGCCCGATCGGTGCTGTGGCATAGCCGAGCGCCAAGTTGCTTTGGCTGCGAGGCTCAAACGGGACGATTTCGAGCCCTTTGACATGCATGGCGTAGCGCTCACTGCCTTTGCCGATTTTGGCGGCGGCGCGTTGGCTCCCTTCGGCCAGGATGGCGCCGAAGCCGTCGCGATGGGCGATTTTTTTCATCATGGTCAGGGCAGCGGTATGATCACCAAAGGTTAAATCGATGCCATCCATGTCGGCAGTGCTGATGAGTCCATTGGCATGCGCTTCCATGGCAAACGATAACGTAAACCCGAGCGAAACGGGGTCAAGCCCCCATTGATTGCAGAGATTGTTAAAACGCATAATGATGCGGGCATCGCTGGTGCCGATGTTGGGGCCAAGGGTGCCACTGACTTCTTGGTGCATGGCGCTGGCCCGTGGGTCGAGGTCGGTATCGGCGGCGTTGTGGTAGATTTTCATACAATCGTTGGGGCAGCCCGGGCAGCGAGACACGCCAATGGCGTGGGGTAGCCATTGGGACGCTTCGTAAGCTTCGAGATGGCCAAATTGAGAAGTACTATAGTTGTGGGTGTTGAGGGCGGCATCGAGGCCGTGGGTGTGCACCCACACCGCAAAGCCCGGTAAATTTTTTTGCCACATCGACAACACATTATGCTCGATATCACGCGTAAAGGTGGCGTTGATTGCCGCTAATTTTTCAGGGTGGGCGACGGGGGGCAATGCCCCACCCTTGAGCACGATAGCCTTGAGGTTTTTGGAGCCCATGACCGCTCCTACCCCGTGACGTTGGGCTTGGTGCGTGCGGGTACTGACAATATTGGCGTAGCGTACCTGGTGTTCTCCCGCCGGTCCAATCGCAGCAACATCGATATCACTGCCATATTGGTTTTCGAGGATATCGGTAGTTTGTCCGACCGTTTTGCCCCAATGTGCGGTGGCGTCGAAAAACGATACGGCGCCATCGTGAATCAGCAACCCTTTGGGACTGCTTGCCGCGCCATGGACGATGATGGCATCATAGCCACACATCTTGAGGGATACGGCCCAACGACCTTCGGCGCGTGTTTCGCCGATCCCGTTGGTAAGGGGCGATTTGGTGGTGACGATATAACGTACCAAGCCGGCAGCGGGGTAGCCGGCGACCACGCTATTATTGAAAATTAATAGATTCTCAGGACCGAGGGGGTCAATGCCGGCGCGGGTTTCTTTGAGTAGATAATAGGTGCCCATCAAGCCGCCACCGGCATACATGCGATAAAAATTTGCTTCGGGGTGTTCAACCCGGGTCGTTTGCGTGGTCATGTCAACGTGCAACACTGCACCGTGGTAGCCGTACGTCATCGTCGTCTCCATTTCATTTATGCTCAGAAGAATTGGTCGGTTGCGATGGGGTGCTGGAATTTGGCTTTGGAACGATACGTTGAATTGGTGGCAGCCAGACACCGTCCAGATGGCGACATGTTTCGATGGTGGCCATCAAGGTTGCCATGTCAGCAGCGACAATTGTCAAATGTCCCACCTTTCGGCCTGGGCGGGGTGTTTTGTAGTAAAGATGGACATGGACACCAGCCGGAATCTGGGTGATATCGGGAATGGCGCCGATAAGGTTCATCATGGCACTCATCCCACGTGCATCGGCAGGGCCAATGGTCAATCCACACACCGCGCGTACGTGATTTTCGAATTGTGATGTCCCCGCCCCTTCGATGGTCCAATGGCCGGAATTATGTACCCGTGGCGCCATTTCGTTGATGATCAAAGTCGGTCCGTTGGCGGTCATGACTTCGAAGCATTCAATTGCCAACAACCCGACATAATCGAGGGCGGCGACAGTCTGTCGAGCGATGGCATCTGCTAAGGCATCGACTTGCGGATGGATATTGGCTGCGGGGGCAATCGACACGCGCAAAATCCCCGCGTGGTGGTGATTTTCCACCAACGGGTAGCGATATATCGTGCCAAAACGGTCACGGACGACTAACAACGATAATTCGCGCGTAAACTGGACTACTCCTTCTACGAGCACATCGTTGCCGGCCATTTCGTCCATCGTCTGTTGGGCTTGGGCCAAGGTTGTAATCCATTGCTGCCCTTTGCCGTCATAGCCGTTGCGACGTGTTTTGATAATCGCGGGCAGCTTGGTATGTGCGATTGCGTCATGGATGCTAATTACGTTGTCGATGGCCGCAAATGGCGCAGTGGTGAAGCCTAAATCGCCAAAAAACTGCTTTTCATGCAGGCGGTCTTGGCCAATTGCCAGTGCAGAGGCGATCGGATAGAGCGGGCGTATCCTACTCAAAAACTGGGCGGTTGCCGCCGGGACATTTTCGAATTCATAGGTAATTACATCAACCGAATTGGCAAACGCCTCAAGTGAAGGTGTGTCGGTATATTGAGCAATGGTATGTGCAGCGACGAGTGCCGCGGGCGCATCGCCGCTGGGGTCGTATACGTGGCAACGAATCCCGAGCGGTATCGCCGCAAGGGCTAGCATTTGGGCTAATTGCCCACCACCAAGAATGCCAAGCGTCATTGGAGCTGTCATCTGTTCACCATTTGTTTGTTGACGGGGATATTGTACCAAATATTGTTGCAACCCTGACCATCCAGGTAATCCGCACTTCCAACCATGGTTTGTTTATTGTATCGGTATAGAAACCTAATCTGGTTTGGGGGAGGCACCATTTACCGTACGATGTACGTGTTGTGTTTGCTTTGCACCATCTTGGTGCCCTTTCATGCTGCCTCGTTGGTGGCGCATGCGATGGGGACGTGAAATTTTGCTGTAAATATAGTTGGCAAATTCGGCTAAGCTGGGAACCGCGTCGCATGAGTGACCACCCTGGCGATGAAATAAGAAAACTATGTGTTTTCGCTGTTCGTCAGACAGCACATGGTTTGTATTTTTTTGAAAAATATACGGCATGGATGGTGAAATTCGCTGATTACCGCATTAAAGCGCTATCAGTCTTTGCTCGGAAGGATGCGTGGATCGGGGTTGTCGATGACGATTTGCGCAGTAGCGCTACGTCGTTCTGCAAGGGCAGCGGCAATACGTGGGTGGTCGTGGCTCAACGTAGCTGCGGCAAGTAGTGCCGCATTGATGGCACCGGCTTTGCCAATGGCCAAGGTGCCAACGGGCACCCCTGCCGGCATCTGCAATATTGACCAAACAGCATCTACCCCATTCATAGCCCCATTTGGGACCGGCACTCCGAACACTGGCACTAATGTTTTGGCGGCCAACATTCCTGGCAAGTGTGCTGCCCCACCGGCACCGGCAATAATTACGCGCAGTCCGCGAGCTTCGGCGGTTTCGGCATAGGCAAATAGCAAATCAGGAGTCCGATGAGCCGAAATTACTTGGGTTTCGTAGGGGATTCCGAGTGCCTCGAGGGTGGCCACGCAATGTTGCATGACTTCCCAATCGGAATGTGATCCCATGACCACGGCGACAAGTGCGCTCATATACTCCCCTTACGATGCTGAATTGCCTGCTGGTACAGATGGATATAGGCCTTGCTGGAGCGATTCCACGAATAATCTTCACTCATGTTGTGGAGCTGGATTTTGGTGAACGCAGCTGTTTGACGGTAACACAAAACTGCCCGTTGGGTGGCTTCGGCAAACGCTTCAGGAGTGTAATCACTAAAGCGGAACCCATTGCCATTTGGGCCTTCACGCACGGTGTCATTGAGCCCACCGACGGCCCGGACCACGGGCACGGCGCCGTAACGCATGGCAATTAATTGTCCGAGCCCACCTGGCTCAAAGCGTGACGGCATCAAAAACAAATCACACCCGGCATATATGCGGTTTGCCAAGGCGGCGTCAAAGCCGATATGCACGGCCAAGCGGTCGGGATAGCGCGTTGCCAATTCACGCATCCGTTGCTCCCAATGGGGTTCGCCACTGCCAAGTACCACGAGTTGGATGTCACTCAGGGCAAAGAGTGCCGGCAGGGCTGCATCGAGCAAATCAATTCCTTTTTGGGAAGCGAGTCGCGAAACAATCGCCGCAATGGGAGGGTTTTTGCCTGTGGGCAGATTGAAAATCTCACGTAAGGCTGCTTTGCAGGCTGCTTTGCCGCTCATATCACCTTGCGTGTAATGTGCGGCGATTGCTGGATCGGTCGCAGGATTAAAAAATTCTGTATCGATACCGTTCAAAATTCCACTATGGCGGTCGCGCATCGTGCGCAAAACCCCATCGAGGCGTTCGCCGTACGCCGGCGACAAAATCTCACTTGCATAGGTCGGGCTGACGGTATTGATCATGTCGGCAGCCAAAAGCCCCCGCGCCATAAAATTAAATGTATCACCAGGTAACCCAGCATTATGCTCGATTCCACCCCACTCGTCGAGCCCCGCCAAATGGCGCGACCACCCGCCGTATTCACCTTGGTAGGCCAAATTATGGATGGTAAAGACCGTCGTGATATGCCCAAACGTATAGGCGTACCGGGTGCGAATATACGTTAATACGAGAGCTGTGTGCCAATCGTTGGCATGGACCACATCGGGATTCCAAAAAAGGACTTCGCGGAGGTGCTGCATCAGATGCATAACCCCACGGGCAAACAAAATAAACCGTGCGTCATCGTCGAATTCACCATAGACGGCGTCACGTTCGAAGGCGGCGGGAATATCGAGTAAATAGCGAGGCGTGCCATCGCTATCAGGCACCAAATAAATACGGAGTTCTTCTTGGCGTTCGCCGAGGGCCAAAAACCCCGCGGTAATCGGCGTAAGCCCTGTGACGATCGTGCGCATTTTGCGGTATAACGGCATCACGATTGCAGCGTCGACGCCGTCGTGGCGTAATTGGCGCGGCAATGCGCCGGCCACGTCGGCCAAACCGCCAACCTTCATGAGTGGTGCTGCTTCGGCAGCGATAAACAATATACGCATTGCATCCTCCTGTTGGCGTCATTGCCAAATTATTCGGTGCGCGAAATTACGGTAGCAAGCGTACCTCGCCCAAACGTACTCACCAACCACACCCCCAAAAACGTCAATGCGGAACCCGCAAAAAAGCCTAGGCCGGGTTGCTCGCCGAGCCACCACCAGGCAACCGCCACGCCAGCAATCGGTTGTAAATACATCATCGCCGATACCCGTGCTGAATCTGCTTTGGTCAATGCCCAAAACAACGTGACGTACCCGACTACGGTCACCATTATTGCGGTGTACAACAAACCGGTGATTGCGGTGGCACTCAAGACGGTGCGCATCCCACTAAGGTATTCGATGCCCGCAAATGGTGCCAAACAAACCACCCCAATCAATGCTGCCGTCGCAGTGACTGGCAAGGCTTTTTGGCGTTGCATGACAGAGCGTCCCATCACATTATACGACGCCCAAGCTAACGAACTCACCAAATAAATCGCATATCCCAACCATGGCTTCCAGTCACCGGCGAGGCCGTCGCTTGGGTTCAGCACGATGACGATACCGACCAATGCAATCGCTGTGCCGACTTTCATGCGCATCGTAAACGGTTCATCGAGCCACCAGGCTGCCATTATCGCTACCCACAGCGGTGAGGTAGCAGCCATCAACGCGATGTGGGTGGCAGGGCTGAGTGCCAGTGATTCGGTTTGGGTTATTTGGGTCACACAAAACCCGATTGCCCCCATGATTAAGAGTTGGCGTCGTTCCGGGCCACGGATAAGACGGAGCATGTCACCTGCGGCAAAGGGGATCATCACCACCAGTGCCACTATAAAGCGCAAAAACGCAAAGGTAATCGGGGGGATGTCGGCAAAGGCAGGTTTGCTAATAGGGAAGGCCGCCCCCCAAATGATGTTGACTGCCGCCATTGCGCCGAGTGCCAATAGTGCCGTCGTGCGCGTTGTGTGCGCCATGTCAACCCCGGTTTCATTGTGGATTTAACGCTAGTATACCGCATTCCTGTTTGCAAACACATACGTTCACTCCGCTAAGCGATCATTTACCCCGCAATACAGCACCATCTATTGCAAAAAATCAGGCTACAATATGGGATAGACAAAATCAAGGAGTCAACTATGACCGAACATATGACCGATTCAGGCATTCCAATCAAACCGATGTACAACGCCGAAGATGCCCCCACCCCCCAGCCAGACCCAGGCCAATACCCGTTTACCCGTGGTGTCTATCCCGAAATGTACCGGAGTCGTTTTTGGACAATGCGCCAATACGCCGGCTATGCATCGGCCAAAGCCAGCAACGAACGGTACCGCTACCTGCTAGCCCAAGGCCAGACCGGCTTGTCGGTGGCATTTGATCTCCCTACCCAATTAGGTATGGATTCTGATGATGTCCGTGCGGAAGGCGAAATCGGCAAAGTAGGCGTTGCCATCGACTGCCTCGACGATATGTTGGCGCTGTTTGACCAAATCCCGCTTGACAAAGTCACTACCTCGATGACCATCAACGCCCCCGCCGCAGTGCTTTTGCTGTTGTACGAATTGGCCGCCGAGCGCCAAGGGGTGGCGGCAGATGCCCTCGGTGGCACCATCCAAAACGACATCCTCAAAGAATATTCCGCCCGGGGCACCTATATTTTTCCACCCCGTCCCTCGATGCGGCTTGTTACTGACACCTTTGCCTACTGTGCCGAACGCATTCCCAAGTGGAACACCATTTCGATTAGTGGCTACCACATGCGCGAAGCAGGGTGTACCGCCGTCCAAGAAATCGCCTTCACCCTTGCCAACGGTATCGCCTATGTCGCGGCGGCCCAGGCTGCGGGACTTGATGTCGATAAATTCGCACCACGCTTGTCGTTCTTTTTTGCCTGCCACAACAACTTCCTCGAAGAGGTTGCCAAATTTCGCGCAGCCCGTAAACTCTGGGCCACGATTATGCGTGAGCGCTTTGGCGCCAAGCGTGAACAAAGCCAAATGCTGCGCTTCCATACCCAGACTGCCGGCTCGAGTCTGACCGCCCAACAACCACTCAACAACGTCGTGCGCACCACATTGCAAGCCCTGGCGGCGGTGATGGGAGGCACGCAAAGCCTGCATACCAACGGCTTCGACGAAGCCATCGGCTTACCCACCGAGCAGGCGGCGACGTTGGCGTTGCGCACCCAACAACTCATCGCCTACGAAAGTAGCGTGGCTAGTAGTGCCGACCCCTTGGCTGGCTCGTACCTGATCGAATCATTGACTGACGAATTAGTCACCCAAGCCGCCGCCTTGATTGCCGAAATCGACGACCTCGGCGGAGCCGTCACGGCTATCGAGCAGGGCTGGGTACAAAGTGCCATCGCCGATGCCGCCTATGCCCATCAACGGGCAGTCGAGCAGGGTCAAAAAATTGTGGTGGGGGTGAATCGCTTTGTCGAAGAATCTACTACCACCGTGCCAACCTTTCGGCCTAATGCAAGTGTGGCGAATGAGCAAACCGCACGCCTCACGCAGATCCGCGCCACGCGCGACAATGATGCGGTGGCGACGGCCTTGGCC
>CALQBW020000043.1 GCA_943328915.2 Singulisphaera sp. GP187
GAGCAGCCGCGCCACTGCACTCGGCGAGCGGATACCGACTTCTTCTTTGCCGGCGCGCATGTTGACATCGATGCCGTCGCTGGGGAGTTGAAAGTGCAGCACGACTGCAGGATAGTGCTGGCGCTGCGGTGGGAGTAGTTCATCGAGCAGACGGGCAATAAACCCCCGTGTGGCGATGGGGCGCTGGTTGATGGCGATGATTTGGCGACGGCGGTGCGGTGCCGCACTTGCGGCACTGGCAATCACCCCACGCAATGCGGCTTCCATGCCGGTGAGATTTGTCTGAAGGGGAATCACATCGCCGTCGTGCCATAATTCGGATATAGCTTGCACAACTTCGCCGCTTCCACTGGTCATCAGCGGCTCTTGATCGTTGTTTTCATAGCGAAAGGCAATAGTGGGGTAACACAAGGCATAGCGACAGACAATATCACCGATGTGTTGGGCTTCGCTATACGGTTGCCGCCAAAAATTACGCCGGTGGGGGGTGGTATAAAACAAGCGCTCGACGGTGATGTCCGTACCTACAGAACCTGCACAAGGACGGATGTCGTGGATTACGCCACCGGCAATGCGCAATTCATTGGCGTGAGGCGCATCAATGGTACGACTGACACAGGTGACGCGTGCTACTGCGGCGATGCTAGCCAGAGCTTCGCCCCGGAATCCTAATGTCTGAAGTCCGACCAAATCTGCATATGTGTTGATTTTGCTGGTAGTATGGCGGGTAAACGCAAGCGGTAATTCGGCAGTATTCATGCCACAGCCATCATCGCGCACCTGCATCCGCCCGTGATCGCCGACGTAAATTTGGATGTGGCGCGCACCCGCATCAATGGAATTGTCGATGAGTTCACGGATGACGGCAGCCGGACGGTCGAGGGTGGCGCCCGCAGCTAATTGGGTGGCGGTCAGATTGTCTAATAGATGCATGATTGCTCATTTCATGTAGCACAAATGTTCTATTTCTAAAGTATAATCGTTTATAATTAATTTTTCAACTAAATCTATGCAATGAATTAACCTTTAATCGGCTTTTTGGCAAACGTTACCCAAATGCGATGATATCGCCGCCGATATCGGTATCGCGGGTGTAGTTACTGATTTTTTCGGGGCGATAGATACCACGAGCAGTGATGATGGCTGGCATGTCAATGGCGGCAATCGCGCCGTGCGTGAGCGTCGGGCCGTGGGGGGCTACGATGTAGCATGGCAGATTGGCCGACTCGCTGATGTCGATATACGGCAATAACGTGGCATCACCATTGCCAGATGCATCGACGGCACCGCTCAGCAAGACCACGGTGGTGGTGGGGTCGAGTGGCCAGGCGTCATTGGTGATAATGAGGGAGACTTGTGGCATGTCGCGTTCACGGAGCAACATGCGTTGCAGGTAGTGGGCAAACAAGCCGTCACGATCGTAGATGGTCAATACATCGTCATCGCTACACAGGGCTGTGGCCAGCCGGGCGGTTTTTTCGTGGGCACGGTCGAGGCGTTGCAGGCATTGTGGCAATGACACGGCGAGGTTGTCACTCTGGATAAGCGAAGAAATGATCGTCGGTTGGTTCGTCAGTGGCAAGCAGTGTGGGTCGACACCATGGTCGCGACACAACCAGATGCCGCCGGCAATCACGGCGCTGGCCGCATAACAGGCACTAACGTCGAGGGCCTGACACAGCTCGGCGGGGGTTTGGTATTGCACGGGCTGGCCCATCCAATCGAGGGCATGCAGGGTGCGTTGCTGCGGGTCATAGCGGACTGCCTGGCTCGCGAGGTGCGGAAATGTCATTGAGGTAGGCTCCTAGATACTCATGGCAGTGCGCTCTGAATTCCCCCCAGGCCTGCCACGTACCGCCAATTTCGGGGTGGTTGATCGCAGGCAACGCCCGCAACTCCGTAGCCCGCTGGGGTAATTGGGTGGCGGTGATCGCTTCGAAATGGTTGATTTGCTCGGCGGGGTCGTGCGATTGCGGATCATCGTCGCTGACATCACACAGGTAGGCGTAGGTGATAAATGGGTTGACACCACGATATGTGATGGAAAAGATAAGGCGATGATGGCGGGGCTGAAGCCCGGTTTCTTCGGCGATTTCGCGGTAGAGTGCCGCCACCGGGTCTTCGTCGGGCTGAATCCCCCCTGTCAAGAGACGAGCAATATGGGCAGGGTAGTATGCTTTGGCGGCGCACCATAGGTGTCCATCGGGGCGACGGAGTATCATGCAGACCTCGCCGATACGCCCATCGCGGGTAATCCGCGTCACAATGGCTTCATCGATGGGGACGCTATACGTTGCTGTAGTCATTGTATAACACCCCTCTTAATAGACAATCGTTTCAAATGCCCGGCGCGTCGTGGGGTAAAATAGTGCATGAGGAAAACCCGTATGATCGGATTCGCTACTTCGTGATTTGGAGTACCCTAATGAGTGATGCACCTAAAGGACCAGCGTCGTACTTCCCCTCAATCGAAGCCAAATACGGCCAGCCCATTGCCTATTGGATGGAGGTATTACAAGCCCTTGGCCCCAGCAAACACATGGAAATGGTGGCCCACCTTAAACAAACCTATGCCATGGGGCACGGCCACGCCAACGCCTTGGTGGGCTACTTCCGCCAACAACAGGGGCTATAGCGTTTAGCCGGCCCGGGTGCCATTGGGTACCGGCTGCTCGGGGGTAGCCAGTACGGGGGTAATACCGTCGGCAAAACCGATATCGAACAACATCCCCTCCGACATTTCGCCGGCCATTTTTTTGGGGGCGAGATTGACGATAAACAACGCCTGTCGACCCACCAGCACTTGGGGGTCGGGGCGTTCTTGTTTGATGCCGGCCAAAATAGTGCGGGTATGATCACCAAAATTGACCACGAGGCGCATCAATTTGTCGGATTTGGCGACCTCTTCGACGCGCTCGATGGTGCCGACGCGGATGTCCAGTTGGTCGATGACATCAAAGGTGGTCAGCGGTTTGATAGGTGCTGTGGGCATGTTGGATGGTTCCTTTGTCGTGAGTAGCGATAATTCGGCAACACAAGTCATGCGGACTGCGTAGGGGCGCTGTGGAGTTGTAATTGCAAGATATTCACCGCCGCCCGCATATATTTTTTCCAAAACAATACCATCAACAACCATAACAACGGTACTGCCAGCACCGAACGGGCATGGTAGGCGTATTGCCAGCTGATGAGGGTGCCGTTGGGGGTGCTGGTGCAATGCCAGGTGGCGACCCCTTTGGTGACGAGCAGGCGCAACACGCTGGTGTAGCCAGTGACGGTATAGCCAAAGGTATGCGGGAATTGGTAGTTGTCGAGGGTCTCGCTGGCGGTGCTGTGGTCTGACAAGACGATGGTGCGCGTCTGACCGATGGCATCCCAATTACCCGTCTGATTGCGTACGGCCGTCACGGCGGGCAACGGGCCGGCGCCGCGGAAGACGGCTGGCACGTCCATGCCGGTCAAATGCCGGAAGGTGGTGGGGATGTCGGTGGGGACCGAGGCGGTGACGGTGGTGGCAAAAATCGTCAAGGCGCAGGCTCCTCTGCTAACGGATCAGGCCTACGCGGCGCAACAACGGCAACATGGGGGTGGCGTCCCATTGCGCCAAGGGTTGGTTGGGGTGATGCGAATCAGATCCGCCGCTGATGAGCAAATGGTGTAATTCAGCCTGCTGTTGCAAAAACTGCGTCTGAGCGGGGGTGTGTGCCGGGTAAAAGACTTCGAGTCCGTCGAGGCCAACCGCCACCATACTGGCGATGTCGGCGGCATCGGCGGGGACGGCATAGACACCTTTGCTGCGACCCGGGTGCGCCAGCACTGCCACCCCGCCGGCCTGATGGGCCACGGCGATGACTTCGGCGACACTAGGAGGATTGTATGAGCCGTTGCGTGCCAACAAAAAGCGCATGCCGGCGGCTTCGTCGTCGCCATCAACGCGCTCGGGGAGCTGATTGTGGTGGGCGAGGGCGGTAGCCACATCGGCCACATTGGGGCGTCGCCCGAGGCTGGTGGCCAAATCAGGTAACTGCCAGCCTTCACGGGGGAGCTGGCTGATGAGCTGATTGGCGTCGACGGCGTTGCGGGCATCGACCGACGTACAAAGTGCCAGCACGGCGGGGTGGTCGGGGTCGATGCCATACATCAGGGTATGCCAGAGCTTGCCCCCGTGGGCGCTGTCGATTTCGCAGCCTGCCACAAACCCCAACCCCGCTTGGTCGGCGGCGGCCCGCATGGCGCTGACGCCGGCGGTGGTGTTGTGGTCGGTAATGGCACACACCGCCACTCCTGCAATCCGCACGGCGGGGATGAGCGTGCCTGGGCGCCAGCTGGAATGATGGGGCAAGGCGTCAGAATGGATTTGCAAATCGATACGCATGGGGATCCTTGTGGTGTGATTCTGTGGTCAAAAAACGTGGGGCGCGGCGTGTTATGCCACTTCGAAATGGCGCAACAATTCGTAGTAATCGCTGACAATTACATCGGCCTGGGCGTAGGCTAGCTCGTCTTTGGTGTGGGTGGTGGCGATGGCCACGGTATACATGCCAGCATCCCGCACAGATTGCAGCCCGGCGAAGCTATCTTCGACGCCGATGCACTGGGCGGGGGTGACGCCGAGGCGGCGGGCGGCTTCGATGAAAATATCCGGGGCTGGTTTGCCGTGTTTCACTTCGCTGCCGAGGGTAATGGTGGCGAAGTACGTGGGTAAATTGAGGCGATTTAATGTCGGAGCCACATTACCGTGCGGTGCCGACGTGGCAATGGCCGAGGGCATATTGTTGCTGTCGAGGTGCACCAAAAAGTCGTGCAGACCTGGGACGGCATGCACTTGTTCCATCAAGGTGCGGTAGAGGGTTTCTTTTTCGTCGGCATAGCGCTCGAGCTCGTCGGCATGCATAGCACGCCCAAACAAAACCGGGAAGATTTCGCTGTTGCGCTTGCCCGACAAACTGGCAGCGACGGTTTCGTCGGGGAGAGGGATGGCGTATTTTTGCATAAAAATATCAAAGGCTTGGGCATGCAGGTGCATATTGGGTGTCAAGGTGCCGTCCATATCAAAGACAACGGCGTGAAAATCGTTGAGACGCGGCATGTAGGATCCTTTATTTGAGATGCGGATGTTCTTTGACTAATTCGTCAAGCCGGAGCGAAAGGACGCGGGACGCGCTGTCGTCACCCATCGATACGCCATAAATTGAATCTGCTATTTCGATAGTACCACGGTTGTGGGTAACAATCACAAACTGCGATGTGGTGCGCAAATCATCGAGGGCAGCCCGGAAGCGCGCCACATTGGCTTCGTCGAGGGCGGCGTCGACTTCGTCGAGCACACAAAAAGGCGTTGGTTTGACTTTGAGGATCGCAAAAAGCAACGCCGTGGCGGTGAGTGAGCGTTCACCGCCCGACAGCAAGGCCAAGTTTTGTTGGCGTTTGCCCGGGGGGCGGGCGTTGATTTCGATGCCGATGTCTGCCAACGCGCCACCGTCGCCTTGTTTGACCAACTCGAGGGTGGCACTGCCACCACCAAACATAATTTGGAAGGTGAGGGCAAATTCACGGGCGACGGCCCCGAAGGTTTTTTCGAAATTAGTACGCATGGTGGCATCGAGCTCGGCGATGAGCTCGGTCAAACTACCTGCGGCGGTACGCAAATCACCGACTTGGGCGGTGAGGAAGGTGTAGCGCTCGTTGGCTTCTTCGAATTCTTCGAGGGCCAATGGGTTGACGGGACCGAGGCGTTGTAGTTGCGCACGCAAGGCATTGAGTTGCTGATTCAGGCTGGCTTCGTCGCCGTTGATCGGCTCGTTGCTGGTAATAATGACTGCGAGATCGTAGCCTTCGCTTTGGGCGCGTTCAATCAATACTTCGACGCGATCGCTGGCACGTTGCAGGTGCAATGCCGTACGACTCGCTTCGGCTTCGGCATCGCGTAATTGTTGGCTGAAGGCTTGCTCTTGGCTTTCGAGATTAGGTAAGTCGGCTTCGGCGGTGCGCAACTGCGCTTCGCGGGGGGCGAGCTCGGTTTGGATGGCGGCGATTTGGGCTTGCACTTCGTGGAGCTCGGCCTGTTGGGCTGCGGTTTCGGCGTCGAGCGCCGCGCGTTCGCGGTCGAGTTCGGCAGTGCGGGCATGGCGTTGCAACAGGGTCGCATCGAGGTTGGCGAGGCGTTGCTCGCTGGCATGGATGGTGGCCATGGTGGCGCGCAACTGCCCTTCGGCATCGGTGAGTTGTTGTTGAGCGGCAGTGCGGCGATCTTCGTCGGCGTAGCTTTGTTCGATAAGCGTTTGTTCATCTTTGAAGGCTTGGTCGAGAGCCGACCGTTGCAGTTGTTGTTGCACGGCCAAATCGAGCAATTCTTGGGTGAGCTGGGTACGTTGACTACTCGAATCGCGTTGGCGGTCGCCGGCGTTGCTGGCTTTTTGATTCACCAACGCCACATCGGATTCGGCTTTGTTGACCGCTCGCTGGGCGACTTCGCGTTGCTGTTGCAGCGTTTGTAATTGGCCTTGCACCACTTGGCGCTGTTGCTCGTGTTGGCGCAGGGTGAGTTCGTATTGCTGGAGCTGACTATTGCTGCGGTCGGTGAGGCCGGCGAGGCGGTCGACTTCGGCTTTGGCGGTGGCTATTTCGCCGGGCAATTCACGCACGTCGCGCTCGCGGCGCAACGTGCCGCCATCGCGGACGTGCGAGCCACCGGTCAGTGAGCCACCACTACTGACTTGTTCGCCACTCACGGTGACGATTTGCCAGCCCCCGCCAATGCGGCTGATTTCGCGGCGCGCCACCACCAAATCGGCCACAATCAAGGTGCGGCCCAGCAGATAATCGACGACTTTGGCGTAGCGGGCTTCGCTCTGGACCAAACTGGCCGCCACGCCGATGACTCCGTCGCCACTTGTCGGGGCGCGATTATCGCCACCACTGCGGATGGTGTCGAGCGGCAAAAATGTGGCTCGGCCCTGACCATCTTTTTTGAGGGCGGCAATCGCGGCCTCGGCATCATCCCAATTGGTGGTGACAATGTGTTGCAAGCGGGCGCCGAGGGCGGTTTCGACGGCGAGCTCGATTGCCGTGGGAGCACTGATAATGCTCGACACTAACGCAAAGGATTTGTTGCTGCGCTCGGCCCATTCGAGGGCCGCCTTGACTCCTTGCACCACGCCGCCATGACTGCGCTGGATTTGTAGTAGCGCTTGGTAGCGCGAATCGAGCTGGTTGAGGGCGCGGCGGGCGGCGGTGAGGGCTTCTTCGTGGGCGGCCCGTTCTTTGCGGAGCGTCTCGATTTGCTGGCGGCTGGTAGTGATGGTAGTTTGAGCGGAATTCAGCAGGGTTTCGTGTTGGCTGACGGCATCTGTTGCCTGTTGCCACGCCGTACGCTGGTTGACCAGCGATGCTTCGGCGGTGCTGACTAGTTGCTGTTCGGTTTGGTGTGATTGACTGAGATTGGCGAGCAATTCATCGAGGCGTTCGACTTGGCGTTGGCGTTCGCGGATGGCGGCTTGGGTGGTCGCTTCGGTGCGCTGGGCAGAGTCGACGGCCTGGCGCAGGGCGCGGCGTTGCTCGTTATAGCTGGCGCGGGTGGCATCGATGGCACGCAGGCTGGCATCGATATCGTCGCGGGTGCGTTGTTGGCTGGTGCGGGTCGTGAGTAATTCAGCGACCTGGGTTTGCAAGGTACGGTGTTGTGCCGTAGCCTCGGCTTGACTCTGGGTGAATTCCGTCGTGCGGGCGGTGAGGGCTTTGGCGCGTTCATCCGCCACGGCAATCGCTCGTTGCAGGCTTTCGGCGCGGCTATGGAGCCGGCTGCCGTCGGCATAGACGGTGCTGATTTCTTCGCGCAGGGTGCGGATCTGCTGGCGGATGGCGCTGATGTGGGAATTCCCATCCTGGAGCAATGTGGTTACCGTTGCGACGTGGTGTTGGGCAACCTGGTCGCTCTGGCGCGCGAGGTCGATTTGGGCATTGGCTTGGTGGTGTTGCAGGCGCAACAAAAGAATCTGGGCGGCGTCGAGCTCGTGACGGATGTCGCGGTATTGCTTGGCGGCATTTGCTTGACGGCGCAGACTGCGCAGGCGGGGCTCGAGCTCGCCGATGACATCGTCGCAGCGGCGCACGTTGGTGTCGGTCTCACGCAGGCGGCGCATGGCGTCGTTGCGGCGTTGCTCATGCACGCTGATGTCAGCGGCGTCTTCAAACAGACGTCGGCGCTCTTCGGGGCGCAAATCGAGCACATTATCGACCAACCCTTGGTTGATGATGGTGTACGAGCCACCGAGTGAGGCAGTTGCTTCTTGGATGTCGCGCAGGCGGACTTTGGCTTTGTTGATGAAATATTCGTGTTCGCCCGAGCGGGTGCTCCGGCGGGTGATGGTGACGGTATCAAAGGCCAGGGGCAGGGTGCGATCGCTGTTGTCGATGGTCAGCGACACTTCGGCGAAGCCGGCAGGGGCGCGGCGGGGACCGCCACCAAAGATGAGGTCTTCGGCTTTGCGACTGCGCAAGGTGGAATAGCTTTGCTCGCCCAGCACCCAGCGCATGGCGTCGACCACATTGCTTTTACCGCTTCCGTTGGGACCGACGATTGCCGAGACTCCCGGGCGGAATTCAAAGATGGTCTTGGTAGCAAAGGTTTTGAAGCCTTGGATTTCGAGTCGCTTTAAATACACGCAACCGCCTCACACAGAGAGATACCATATTATACCCGATGAGGGCGCCACCCTAGGGCGTCGCCCTGGGTTATCGCTTGACGCCCCTTCAGGGCTAGATGGACTTACGCCCCAACGGGGCGAGATTAGATCGTCCGGGGTGTTGCCCCGGGTTTATAGATTAAGCCCTGAAGGGGCGAGCTGAACCCCTCAGCCACCAGGGCGGCATGCACGTCGGCAACGACCTGGGCGTCGGCGGTGGAATGCATGCCGCGCGGCACATGCACCACAAACCCGGCGGCGCGGGCGGCATGGGCATTGGCTTGGATGCAATACTCGGATTGCACACCGATAATCGTGACATGCGTGATGCCGTTGGCGTTGAGATGCTCAACAATCGCGGGGTTTTCGCTAAAGGCACTAAACACCGTTTTGCGGTAGATTTTTTCGTGGGGGGCCACCGGTAATACCAGCTGCCATGCGTCGCTGAATGGCTCATCCATGTCGCCGGCTGGGCCGTCGTGTTGGATATGGATGACGAGGTCGCCTTGCTGGCGCGCTTCGGCCAAGGCGGCCGTCATTTGCACTAAAAAGGTGTCGGCATTGTAGATGCCGTAGCGGGGGTCGAATTGGTTTTGTTGGAGGTCGACAAAAAAAACGGCATGTGTGGTGGCCATACGTGTTCCGTCCCGTATAACAATGAAATATTGGGTACATTATACCTGTGATGTAGCGAGAATTGTGCGCATACCGCAGATGTATGCCTACTTATTCACGGAGCGCAGGCAGTTTTTTTACAACTAATTAACAGAAATACCGTGACAAAAACAGCATACTGGTACCTAAGCCGGTGCCAAGGATGATGACGCGCGTGCCGCAGCCGCGGGTGGTGCGGTAGTAGATGCGATTGTAGAGGGCGCGGCGGGGGTTGGTAATCCAGCCGAAGCCGCGGGGGGCTTTGAGGCCGAGATTTTGGCGGATATAGCGTTTCACCGACAAGCGAGCGGCGATTCTTTTTCTGAGTGAAGGGATGCGTAACCCAAAGCGGACTTTCATCGCAGCCTCCTTGCTGATGACTGACCTATCTGACGGAGTGCGTCATGATTGGCAACAGTATACTGTATCGCTGAAGGTTCTTGGGATGGTATGATGGGCTCATCAAAATCTCACCAAATCGCTGCCTGCGTTGGCAGCAAGGAGTAATGCTCCATGACGACGCTACGTGTCGAGCCGTTGACAATGCCCGGGGTGGAATTGGGTGCCGAAAACCCCCTGCCGCGCTTCCGCGAGCGCAATCCGCACCGCCATGTGCGGATGGATGCCGCCATGCCCGAAGTCAAAAAAACCTTGCTCGGTTCGGAATGTGGCAACCGCGTGTTGCCCTACCGTATGCAAGACAATTACACCCGCCAACGCACCCCTATCAGCTATGACACGGTGGTACTCGAAAACGATATCCTCAAAGCGACCTTTATGCCGTGCTTGGGGGGGCGTTTGTGGTCGCTGTTCCACAAGCCGACGCAACGCGAATTATTGAACCGCAATCCGGTCTTTCAGCCGGCCAATTTGGCCAATCGCAACGCCTGGTTTTCGGGGGGGATTGAGTGGAACGTCAGTCAATACGGGCATACCTTTGGCACCTGTGCCCCCGTCTATGCGGCGGCAATTACCGGCGCCGATGGCGAGCCAGGGCTGCGGCTGTATGAGTACGAGCGCTGCAAAAACTTGTTTTGGCAGATAGATTTCTACTTGCCGCCCGGCTCGCCGTGGCTGATCGCGCATACCCGCGTGGCCAACCCCAACGACAACGACACATCAATGTATTGGTGGACCAATACCGCCGTCGACGAAGGCACCACGGTGCGGGTGCTGGCACCAACACGCAAAATTATTTATACCGACGTGACGGGCAAGCATTTCGATTTCGGCTATGGCGAGATGCCTATTTTGGCGACCTTTGACCACAAAGATGCCTCGTATTCGTTGCATTCGGGCTCAGCCAATGAATATTTCTTCCAACAAGATACTGCCGACATGCCTTGGGAAGCGGCGCTCGACCACGACGGCAGTGGCTTCATCGAGGCCTCGACGCCGTTTTTGCGCTACCGCAAAATGTTTTGTTGGGGCAGTCATCAAGGCGGGCGCCATTGGCAAGAGTTCCTGGCACCCGGAGGTAAACCCTACCTCGAAATCCAAGCGGGCATCGCCCCGTCGCAACTGCACGGCTTGAATATGCCGGCACGGGCCGATTGGCAGTGGACCCAGATCTTTGGCATGTACCAAGGCGATGCGACGGCAGTACACTCGCCCGATTGGGATACTGCCTGGCAGAGCGTTGATCATGCCCTCAAAGCACAGATGAGCCCCCAGCAATTGCAGACCATCGATGCGCTGTACACCCAGCGCGCCGACATCCCAGCGACGCACATCGTGCAGGCGGGGTCGGGCTGGGGGGCGGTGGAATTGGCGCGCCGCCAGGTGCAGCCGGCCCCGGCCGTGCCGGCGTCGTTTGTCTTCCCGACCACCACGATTGGCGGCGAGCAGACCAAATGGTTGACGCTGTTGACCCATGGCCACTTGCCGAGCCAGGCTCCTACGGCGTTGCCGGGGGAATGGATGGTGCAACCGGAGTGGCGGTCGTTGCTCGAACAGAGTGCGCAGACCGCCAGTGACTGGTACGCATTGTTGCACGTGGGCGTGATGCGCCTAGAGCATTTCGATGCGGTGGGGGCAGCCGCCGCCTGGCAGGCGTCGCTGGCGCTACAGCCCTCGGCATGGGCCTGGCGCAATTTGGCGGTGCTGGCGCGCTGGAATGGTGATGTGGCCGAGGCTCAGCGCTGTATGCACGAGGCCTGGCAATTGAGCCCTGATACCATGGAAATAGCCCAAGAATATATGGAATTGTTGTGTGCGGCCAATCTGTTTGCCGAGGCCCAGGTGGTCTACCTGGCGTTGCCGGCGGTGGTGCAACAACACGACCGCATCCAGATTTTGTGGGGGCGAATTGCCTTGGAACTGGGTGATTTGGCGACAGTCGCGCAATTGATGCACCACGAATATGCGGTGGTGCGCGAAGGCGAAACCGAGCTGAGCGACATCTGGTTTGGCATGTGGTATCGCCGGGTCGCCGCGGAGCGTGCGAGCCCATTGAGTGATGCCGAAAAAGCCGAGGTGCGCAAAAATTATCCCCCGCCAGCCCATATCGACTTCCGGAGCATCACCAAATAATGCGTACGTGCGAGGCACGCCTCGCACTTCGGTTTGCAATACGTCCTCCAACAGCGTATACTGAAAGACGTATTGTTGACTTGTAATTTCCGGGAGGGGGTGACTGACGCGCATGAAAATCGAACGCCGTGATGGTGAGAGCATTGAACAACTGCTCCGCCGCTTTAACAAGGTAGTCGTTGCCGAGCGCATCACCAAGACCTACCGCGAAAAAATGGCTTTTGTCTCGAAGAGCGAACAACGCAAAGAAAAAGTTCGCCGTGCTGAACGCAATCGTCGCAAGAAGATGGCTCAGACCGGTCACTAGCATCTGATTATTTCATATTCAAGCCGTTCCGGTAATTACCGGAGCGGCTTTGGTATGTTTTTTGTGTAATAGTTCAATGAGTGACAGATAGGGAATGGATGTACTATGTTTGACCGCCTCAAGACCGTTGTAACTCGTTACGACGAATTAACCCAGCAATTGGCCGACCAAGCCGTGCTTGGCGATATCGCGCGCTTGCAACAAATTGCCCGTGAGCAACGCGAGCTTGAGTTGGTTGTGACATCGTACCAACGCTATGCCCGCATCGAACAACAACTCATCGACGCCCAAACCATGTTTAACGAAAACGCCGATGACGCCGATTTGCGCGCCATGGCCCAAGAAGAACTTACCGCACTCAATGCAGAGCGCGAGCTCCTCGAACAATCCCTCAAGCTACTTTTGCTCCCCCGGGACCCCAACGACGAGCGCAGCGTGATTATGGAATTGCGCCAAGGCGAAGGTGGCGACGAGTCGGCCCTGTTTGCCGCCGACCTTTACCGCATGTATTTGCGCTATGCCGAGCGCGTGGGCTGGAAGGTCGAATTGCTCAATTCCAGCGAAAACGGTATTGGTGGCTACAAAGAAGTCTCGCTCGAAATCCATGGCGACGGCGCCTATAGCCGCCTCAAATACGAAGGTGGCGTCCACCGAGTGCAACGGGTACCAGCCACCGAAGCCCGTGGCCGTATCCACACCTCCACCGCCACCGTGGCGGTGTTGCCCAAACTTGACGACGATGGTGCGGTCGACATCAAACAAGAAGACCTGCGCATCGACGTATTTCGTTCCGGGGGGCATGGTGGCCAAGGGGTCAACACCACCGACTCGGCCGTGCGGATTGTCTACAGAGGGGGCACCCCCGACGAAATGGTGGTGACCTGTCAAGATGGCCGTTCGCAACTTAAAAATAAAGACAAAGCGATGGGTGTGTTGCGCGCCCGCTTGTTTGCCATCCAAGAAGCCAAACGCGCCAAAGCTATTGGTGAATCGCGGCTGGCCCAAGTGGGGACCGGCGAACGTGCCGAAAAAATCCGCACCTACAACTTCCCGCAAGACCGCATCACCGACCACCGCGTGGGCCAGAGTTTTTCCAACTTGCCTGCCGTGCTCGATGGTGATATCGAACGGATGATTGATGCCTTGACGGTGTACGACAACGCCGAACGCTTGCGCGCCGTCGGTGTCGACGCCTAATCCAAAGGGGCGCTGATGGGCAATTTGCATTCGCGGTTGTTGCTCCGGCAACGCTTGCGCCAACTAATCTTGATGCGCGAAACCGGCCCCAAGCGCCCCGCCTGGCATCTGCAACGGGCGCGCTTGATTTGGGGATTGCATGACGCCATTGCGGCCCTTGATGGAGGAGAAACGCCCATGTTCCCGCAAACACTCATCGATTATCTCACCCCGCAACTCCCCACCTATATCGAGCAATTGCGCCAGTTGTGCGCCATCGAATGCCCCAGCGAATCCAAAGCCGGCGTCGATGAAGCGGGTGATTGGGTGGCCCGTTGGGCCCGGCAACGGGGCTGGGAACTCAAGCGCTGGAAAGACGATCGCGCCGGCGATACGATTGCCTTTACCATTCGTGGCCGCAGTGGTCCGCGCATCCTGCTCGCTGCCCATCTCGATACCGTGTACCCCGTCGGTATCGCCGCCCAACGCCCTCTGCGCATCGAAGATGACACCTTGTTTGCGCCCGGGTCGTGCGACAACAAAAGTGGTTTGCTATCGGCCATGTATGCCATGGCGGCCCTCGAAGAATGTGGTGGCCTCGGTAATATTGGGGCGATTACCTTGCTGTGTGGTGGCGACGAAGAAACCGATATGCGGGTGTCGCGCTTGGCCTTTGCCGAACTTGCCCCGCAACACGACGTGGCCTTGGTGCTCGAAGCCGGTCGCGAAAACGGCGATATTGTCAGCGCCCGCAAAGGTGGTGGCTTGTTTGGCTTCGAGGTGCAGGGCAAAGCCGCCCATGCCGGCGTCGAACCGCACAAAGGGGCCAACGCCATCGTGCAACTTGCCCACCAAAGTGTGGCGTTGCATGCCCTCAACGGCCTGCGCCCAGGCGTGACGGTCAATGTGGGGGTGGTGAGTGGTGGCAATGTGTCTAACACAGTGCCAGATTATGCCAGCGCCAAAATCGACGTGCGGATTGTTGATCCCGCCGACCAAGACGTGGTCACCGCGGCGATTTTGCAGATTGCCGCCACCAACCATGTGGAGGGGACTGCCACCACTGTCACCGGCGGCTTCAAAGTGCCGGCGATGGCCTGTACTCCCCAAATCGCTCAGATTGCGACCGTAGCCAAACAAGCGGCGCTTGATCTTGGCTTTAGCACCAACGATGCGCATACCGGTGGTATGTCGTATGCCAATTATTTGGCCGAACTGGGCTTGCCGGTGATTGATGGTCTCGGCCCGGTGGGTGGCAACGACCATAGCCCGCGTGAATACATCAGTGTGGCCAGTATCGTGCCACGCACGGCGCTCCTCGCGTTGCTGATGACCCGCCTCAAGGATGTGGTGGCAACGGCGTAAGTGCGGGAGCGAAACAAACTCCCCTGCGACATTGTGTAGTCGCAGGGGAGTTTGTTGTTTATGGACGCGAATTTATTCCCACCTTACCACGGGGACTCCACGTCGAGATCATAGGTGACTGTCCATGTTTCGGGTTGGTCGACATAATTGACATTGACCATGGCACCGGCTTGGGCACACCATGAGTCACCCCACCAGCGCCCGCCCCACGATGTCCAGGTTTGCGGAGCACAATCACCAATCCCACCGGCAATCCAGGCTTGACCGTTAAAGGTCATCACCGATGCCACCGACGAGATTTCGAGTGAAAGTTGCCCGGCGGCACTCACCAAACAGGCCACTTCGGCCGAGACGCGGGCACTCAGGTAGCCGCCCCAGGCTTCTGTTCCGACCGAGGGAGCGATTTGTTTGAAGTACCAGCCGCGGATTTCGCCGGTAGCAATCACTTCCAGCGTACACCCATTGTTGTAGATGGGTACACTAATCGCCACGCTGATATACAGCCCCGAATAGATTGCAGTAGACCCTTTATCTGCGGCGAGTTTGGCCATCAAGGTGGGATATTGGGCAATCAATACGGCCGAGTTGGTGGGCAGTGTGCCCACCAGGAATTGTACTGATGCCCCCACGTTTTTGAATTTGCCCGTACCATTGAAGCCAAAGTAGCCAATCAATGTCGAGTTGTATTCACCGATGCCAAACACCACCCCGATGTTTTGGAATTCCACCGAGGCGAAGCTAACGTTGTAGACCTTGATGCCCCCTTCGATGCGGCGACTACCGGTGGCGGTGCCAATCACCAGTTGTACATCGAAGTACACGTTATTGGAGAGCAAGTCGGACCGAATGTTGTTGGCGAGGATGATGATTTCGCCATCACTGTTGAGGTTGAGCGAGATGCGGTCGACATGCAGCAAGGTATCGCTGCCACACGTATTGCCGGTGCCGGCTCGTTTGATGTCCATGTAGCTGCCAAACGCCAGCTCGGTCATCTTGAAGTCACCGGCCGAGGTGATTTGGAATGCAGCCGCCCCGTGGCCGTTCTTCAAGGTGGTACAGGTTTTTGCTAGTACAGAGCCTTGTTTGAGCGGGGTGATGCCCTTGCTGGTGGTATGCGTGTATTCTTCGGTGGCGACGGCTGCTTTGAGCTTGGGCTCGAGGAAGTTAAAGACGTTTTGGTAGTCGTTTCCACCCGTCAATACCGGACTGCCAGGCACATTGCCCCACGTGTAGTTGATGCTGTTTTGACTATAGCCTGTCCACAAATCTTGGAGCATGTCGACGGGGTCGTTGTCGTCGTTGGTGCCGTCATAGGTGCCGTAGCCAAAGGTTTTGGACCAGGTTTTGACGTCGTCTTTGACATCATTCCAGGCTGCATACGATTTAAACCCGGTGTTGCTACTATTGGGGCGATGGGTGGCCAAGGCTCGCAACGCCGCTTGGCTGGCACTATAGCCGAGGTAGAGGCCGATGTCGGTCGTAAACACCCCACTCTTGAGGCGCCCATTCACCACCACCGCAATATCGGTTTTGAAGAGTTCAGCAGGTGCCGGCAACACCGATTGCTTGACCATCATACCGGCCAGTACCCCACCCGATTTGTTGGCAATAAAGACTAGTGGTAAGGGTAAATCGATGCGAGTGCTGCCTTGATCCCACACCCATTGGGCGATGACCGGATTCCACAGCGTGTCGCCTTCGTTGCTGCCGTCGCCGGCGGTGCCCACGCTGCCATCGCCTGCCGGTAATTCGGGTTCTGCCGAGCCGATTCTGACACTCCCCACACTGGCAGGGGTGCCGGCGCCGTTGATGCAGGTGATGGTGGAAGATGGGACGCACTTTTCGGTTTCGCCGAAATACGACATGCCCATGTTGCCGTCGAGTACTTGCAATCCACAGCCAATCGCATTGGGAAAGGCAGTTGCACAGGCATAGAGTGAATCCGACGTCAGGTTGCCGCTTCCGTCTTTGAGTTTGCTTGGGATGCCGCCCACAATCGGCCCAAAGCCGAGGGTGGCTGGTTTGGACGCGGCGTTGAGTAATTCCATGTGGTAGCGATTGAGCAAGATGTCGTTGGGGGTAAACGGCATGCCACTTACATAAATCTCGGGCGGTGTGGCAATGGTGATGTTGCCGTAGTCTCCATCGGGGAGCCATTCGCTGACGGCATTAATCTGGGCGGCATTGCCGTTTTTGTCACGGGCGGCCTTGGGCATGACATCACCAGATAATTGCAAAATCATCGGTGGCAATGCATTTTTGGCATTTACGATGTCAATTGGTAGTCCTGTCAAGCCCCGCGATTTGATCCATTGCTTCACATATTTGTTGATGGTGGCCGTTGATTTGGAATAGCCAAAGGTCATGGCACGCTGGTCAAAGTTCCAGTATTTGTGGTTGAGATTTGTCCCACTACTGCCACCCACATCACCACCCACCGGGCAACCATTGCTGTCGAATTCGGTTAGTTGCAACGGCAGGGTCAGGTCGCTGGGGTAGGGTAGGGTTAAATCGCTTTCGATATCGCTGGGGGGCACGATGATATTGTCCACAAAAACCGCACTGAATTTTCGCAGTGTTTCATCGTAGCCGGTGGTGTTGTTTTTGAGTGCGCCCGGTCCACCCAATCCGTTGAGGATGATATGCTCACTAAAGCCACCGTAGCGCAGGTAGGCGTCCATGTCAGCAGTAAAGTTACCAGAACCATAACAGCCATAGGTCACGCCATTGCTGCCATAAAAGTTCAGCCCGGGGTCAAGGTCTGATTGGTCAAGCAGGACACGATCGATTTGTTCCCATGGTGATTCGACCGGTTTGGGCAGGCTGGTGTTGTAGGTGCTCATGCCGACGGGCGTGGTAGGTGCGGTAAGAAACATCATCGACAAGGTACTGGGATCTGGTGTCATACTGAAGCCGGGCCAAAGAATGGTGTTTGTGGTAGTCACTGCTGAGGTGATGCTCCCGAATGGACCCATCCACAGGATTTGGTCTTCGGGAGTGAGCGACAAACTTTCTTTGCTAAAGCCTGGAATAAAAGCCAGACTTTTGTCGATGGGCAGGTAATTGGCTTTGACGGTTAATGGGTTGCCACTAACTACTTTGGCATAAGAGGTGTCGCTGTCTTTGGCGTAGTAGGTCAAATCAAGCGTACTACTGACCAATGTACCACCTTCAATCAGGCTATTGGTCATAGTAATGGTGGCACCACCGAGGGCTTTAATTTCGAATCCGGCTGGGTATGACGTGACATAATTGATGGCATTAGGATAGTTAAGTTGGCCCGTCAATCCTGCTACATTGACGACCATGA
>CALQBW020000044.1 GCA_943328915.2 Singulisphaera sp. GP187
GCACTTTGAAATATTGCGTCAAGGTGCCCAGGGTTCGTGGGTGGTGCAACGATACGCCTACGACATCCACAACGATATTCAACATTACCGTGGCGAACAATTTGTGGCCGACGACCTCGTGCGGGCGTTGCGTGCCAAAGCCCAACGCTTCGATATCGCTGGCTGGCAAGATGGTCACGCGAACGCCTAATCATTCAATTGGCTTGATGCGAATTAACCGTAACGAGTGGGGCGTATGATGCGCCCCATTTGTGTTTGCACAAGGATGCAACAATGAGTACTCCCACTGCCTGGAACATCAGCGATGTCGCGCATATTTCCTTTATCGAATCAGTGGCATGGAGCCCGGACGGAGCCAACCTCGCCTATGTCATTGCCAGCCCCGATAGTATGGCGAACAAATACCGGCGCTCAATATGGCTACGCCGTGGCAATGCAGCCCCGCGCCGATTTAGTGCGGGCACTGCAGGTGATCGTTCTCCCGTGTGGAGTCCCGACGGGCAATGGCTGGCCTTTGTATCGAATCGTGGTGGTGATGCGCAAATATATGTGATTGCCGTGGATGGTGGTGAAGCTGAAGCCATTACCGCAATACCCACTGGCGCGAGTAGCCCAGTCTGGAGTCCAGATGGGCAATATATTGCCTTTGTGAGCAGTCTCAACCGTCAAGAATTGGATCTCGAAGCCAATCCACTGCCGGCACCGCCAACGATGTTTTTCGCCGAGCAACAAAAAGCATTCCTTGCTCATCAAGCCGGTCAAGCAGTAGATCCGCGGGTGATGAACGAATTGCCCTACCGCACCGGGACGGACTATATCGATGGGCGGCGCAGTCACATCTACCTCGTTGAGGTTGCCAAAGGACCGAGCTCGGTTCGGCGTGTGACGAAAGACAAGCGTGATTATTTTGCGCCAGCTTGGAGCCATGACGGGTTGTCGCTCTGGTCCGTTGCCAAACGTGACGTGACGTCGACTAGTTATTTTGTCGGACGTAGTTTGGTGCAGATTCTGCTCGATGAAAAAAATATTCTCGCGCCGGTGGTGAATAATCAAGCGCCGTGGTCGATTGCGAGTGCTCCCCAGATTTCGCCCGATGGGCAATGGTTAGCCGCCACGGCAAGTCATTACGATGCGCCGTTTTATGGTGGGGCGACGTTGCTCGTGCGACCCGTCAGCGGTGGTGATTGGCGTCCCCTTGATTGCCAAGACACCACCATCGGCGAGTGGAGGTGGTTGCCTGATAGCCGTGGTATCGCGTACGTCGCTGAGTGGCATGGTCGCGGAACACTCCGTACGGTCTTCATCGGCGCAGATGCCCCGATGGTGCTGGCCCAACCAGCAATTGACGCAGGGATGGTGATTGCTGATTTTGCCATCAATCAAGCAGGCGATGTTGCCTATAGTGTGGGTGGCCCACAATACCCTTGTGAATTGTGGTTGGCGTCGAAGAGTAGCGTCACCCAATTGAGCCAACTCTATAGTGACCTTCTGACCCAACGTGTGACGGTGGCGTTCGAAGAAATCTGGTACCCCTCACATGACGGTGCCATGGTGCAAGGCTGGCTGCTTGCGCCGCCGATCATAAACCACGATCAACAATATGGCCTGATTTTACACATCCATGGTGGACCTCATGCCATGTGGAGCCCGGGCACTCGCGCGATGTGGCTTGAATGGCAAGCCACGGCAGCAGCGGGGTTCTATGTCTTCTTTTGTAACCCGCGCGGCTCTGAAGGGTATGGGGCGGCGTGGCAAGCAGGGACCAAAGCGCGGTGGGGAGTGGCTGATCAGCCCGATTTTGAAGCGGGGATCGATGCAGTGCTTGCCAAAGGATTACAAATAGACCCAGCCAAGGTAGGGGTAACCGGTGGCTCGTATGGGGGCTTCATGACGACGTGGTTGATTGGTCACAGTAAGCGCTTTGCGGCGGCAGTGTCAGCCCGTGGGGTCTATAACTTGATTACTGAGCATAGTATGAGTGACGCTTATGAGTTAGTGGAATACTCGTTTGATATGGTGCCGTGGCGCGATGCGGCTGCGTTGTGGCAGGCATCGCCCATTGCGGCAGTGGCAGATATGAAGGCACCACTGTTGATTTTGCATAGCGAGCTCGACTTCCGCGTGCCGATCGGCGAAGCTGAGCAACTATATACTATGTTGCGTCGTCTTGGACGTACTGTTGAGTTTGTACGGTACCCCCGCGAAGGGCATGAATTGACCCGCAGTGGTGAGCCATTGCATCAAATGGACCACATGCGCCGGACCATTGACTGGTTTATTCGTTTTCTGCAAAAGTGAGCCTCACGTATGACTGATTTGACCGATGCCAAAACCACCCAAATCCGAATCCGTACTATGGCGCTGCTTGATGCGACATTAGCGTTGTGCGATGACATCTTTCAAGGGCGTCGAGATGTGCCCGAACGGGTCATAGTCGCGCAAACGCGTGCCCATCTTGAAGACTTGTTTTTGGTGGTGGTGGCAGGCGAATTCAATGCCGGGAAGTCGAGCTTGATTAATGCCATAGTGGGCAGTGAAGTCATGACCGAAGGCGCCACCCCCACAACCGATGCTGTCACCATGTTGCGCTACGCACCCGAAGCCATGGCAATCTCGCAACAACCTGGTTGGGTTGTGCGCGCCCTCCCAGTTGGGCTGTTGCAACGGATGTCGATTGTCGATACCCCGGGCACCAATGCGGTGTTGCGCCATCACGAAGTACTCACGCGGGAAATCGTGCCACGCGCCGATGTCGTGCTCTTTGTGACATCGGCCGACCGGCCGTTTAGCGAAACAGAGCGCGCTTTTATGGCAATGCTCCACGAATGGCAACGCAAAGTGATTTTGGTGGTGAACAAAATCGACCTCTTAAATCCCCAAGAAACACAAGAAGTCCTGAATTTTGTGCGTGAGCAAGCCACCGCGCTTTTTGGTACTACCCCTATGATTCTGCCAGTGTCGGCACGGCAGGCCCGAGCTGCAACTGCTGAAGCATTTGCGACCAGTGGGTTTGCCCCCTTACTAAACTTCCTCAACGAGCGTCTCGACGATCGTACACGCCTACGCATCCGCCTTGAATCCCCGTTGGGAGTGGCAACGCAGACCCATGATCATGTGGCAGAAATCGTCAAGACCCAACGGTCGGTCGTCAATGATGATGCCCAAGCGGTTCAGCATCTCGATACCCAAATGGTGCAATTCGCCAATGATATGCGACGCGATGTTGCTGGTCATCGTGCCGCTGTTGCTGCGGCTTTGAGCGACGCCGAATTACGTGGAATGCAGTTTTTTGACAACCAAATCCGCATTTTGAATATTCACCGATTGATCCGCGGAGATGCCTTACAAGTAGCCTTTGAACAAGAAGTAGCCGTTGACTTGGCTACGGCGATCGAAGCGCATACTCAAGCAATGGTTGATTGGATGATCGAGCGCAATCTGCAATTGTGGCAAGGTGTGGTCGATTATCTGCGTCGTCGTCCAATGACCGCTGACCAGATGGTCGGCGAAGTCGGGGCTACATTCCAGTACAATCGTCAAGCATTGATTCGTGATATCGTCAGTCAAGCGGGGCAGATTGTGGCGAGCTACGACCGCACTGCGGAAGCAGCCCAAATCGCCCTCGAATTACGTGAAGCGATTGCGACGACCGCAGTAGTCCAAGTCGGCGCATTGGGGTTAGGGGCGTTGGTTGCAACGTTACTCAAAGGGGCGATTTTCGACACAACCGGTATTTTGGCGGCGAGTGTCATTGCTATTGCCGGCTTGTATATTATCCCTAATCGCCGGGCAGCGCTCAAGCGTCAGCTTCATGAACGTCTGAATGACCTGCGCACCCGCCTGGTTGCGACGATCGACAATCAATTTGAGCAAGAACTCGAACAAATGCTCGATCGGATGCGACAATCTGTGGGGCCATATACCCGCTTGGTGGCAAGTGAAGTGCAACGTCTCCAAAAAATCGAAGAAAATATGACGAATATCAACGAAAATATTGCTTCGATACGTGCTGAAATACAAAACCTGTTTGACGTATAAATCTCACAAAAAACAGCCCCCATGCATTCGTGCATGGGGGCTGTTTTGAACTAGCCGACGCGGGCGACGATTTTTTCGGCGATGGTCGCGACAATCCCCGCAGGGTAGGGATACGTCAGCATCAAAATAATATGGGTCATTCCTGCATCGACCAGGGGTTGTAATGTCGCAACGGTGGCGTCAATGTCGGCATAATTGACGCGCACTTGGGTCGATGATTCAATTTGGGCGGGGTCACGGCCGACCACCGCGCAATGTTCGTGCAATATTTGTAATTTGCGTTGATATTCTTCGACCGAGGCTGGCATTGAGTTCCAGACATCGGCATATTGGGCAACCACACGCAAGGTGAGTTGTTCGCCTGCCCCACCGATCACAAAGGGTGGGTACGGTTTTTGGATGGGTTTGGGCTCGCATCGGGCATCTTTGAGTTGGTAATAACGCCCGTCGAAGTCGGTCAGTTGTTGGGTAAAGAGACGTTTCGTAATTTCACAGGCTTCGCCGAGTCGGCGGATGCGTTCGCCAGGGGTATACAACGGGAGTCCCATGCTGGCGTGTTCATATTCATTCCAACCAGCTCCCACGCCAAAGTCGAGCCGACCTGCTGAAATAACATCGACAGTAGCAGCCATATGGGCGTGAACGGCAGGATGGCGATACGTATTGCCTGCGACCATCAAGCCGATGCGCAAGCGGTGGGTTTGGGCGGCAAGCGCTGACAAAAGTGTCCACCCTTCAAAACAAGGACCATCGAGGCTTCCTTGGATCGGGGCAAAATGATCAAAAAGCCAGGCATGTTCAAACGCTGGATTGTGATCAGCTTCTTGCCAGACAGTACGCATGGCATCGTAAGTGGTGTGTTGCGGTGCGGTTTTGATTCCCCAGCGGATTTTTGCCATTGGATGGACGCTTTCAATAGGTGACGAGGTATTTCGTTTGAATATTGTACTGCGAATCACCAAAATGCCTGACAAGGGTTCCCATGGTTGGGCATTAACGTAGTAATCGCTCACGTGAATGTCACGTTATGCGTCAGGGACCCAGCAACGGAGCCAATTTGCGTGAGGTTGTGGAGTAATGGTGTAGTTGGGTGTGTTTGCCGGGATGACTAGTGATTGTCCACGTGTTAATAGGAACTGTTGATCTGCCACACTGAGCAACGCACCACCTGCGATGAGTGTGATAATTTGGAATGAGTCGGCAGGGCGTTGCCAAGTGGTGGTAGTGGTGGTGGTTATTTTTTCCATTACAAAAAAATCAGAACGCACTAATTCGACATGACCTAGTCCGCGTTCGATAGGTGTTGTGATTGCTGGGAGTGGATGGCCGGTGTTTGAGACTGCAATTGCTTGGGGAATATGAAGTTCACGCAGATTACCATGCGTATCCCGACGGGCATAATCATAGACGCGGTAAGTTAAATCAGAAGTTTGTTGGATTTCGAACAACAGAATGCCGGCATTGATTGCATGAATCGTCCCAGCGGGTACGAATACGGTATCACCGGCTACGACGGGGATGTGACGAAGCAACGGTTCGAGTGAGGAGGTGGCAATAGCGTGGGCATAGTCATCGCGGCTGACCGGATGCGTTAGGCCATGAATGACATCATTGTGCCCGGTAGTGGCAATGATATGCCAGGCTTCGGTTTTACCGTGGAAGCCGCTAGCGGCTTCGTAGTGGTGCGCATATGTATCATCGGGGTGGACTTGGACGGACAGTGGTTGATTGGCATCGATAAATTTGGCGAGCAGCGGAAATTCGTGACCGTAGCGCTGAAGCGAACGGGCTCCCACCAAGTCAGCACCGTGGCGCAAGACGGCTTGGCGGAGCGTCTGGCCAGCGAGTTCACCAGCACAAATCAGGTTGTCGTTAAAGACTTCCCAGGTTTCGGCCAAGGGAGTGGGTGCATCGGTCAGATTGAGCCATGTTGCGAGCTGATTACCGCCCCAGAGACGGCTTTCGTAGCGGCGCATAAGACGCAATGGATACAGACTCATTTGGTTCTTTCTACGAGATGCAAGCGTAATTCGACGCGTCCCACAGCAATGATATCGCCATCGGCGAGTTCGGTTTCTGAATTCACTTGCAGTCCATTGATGTATGTTTTGTTGGTGCTTCCCAAATCACGGAGGCGCCATTTGGTATGTTGTTTGGTAATGATGGCGTGGTGATCAGAAATCAGCGGGTCATTGAGTATTACAGCGCAATCACTTTTGCGTCCAAGGATAGTATTGTCATATATTTCGTAGACTTTGTTTCGGGGGAGCAACGTTTCACCAGTGCGTTGTAAGACAAGGAATGCGTTTGTGCCGACAAAGGCCGGCTTATTTTGGTCTCCGCGAATCATGATACGGAAAATCCGCCATACAAACAGGTAGATTAACCCGACTAAGGCGATCCGTAATAGCCAGACGATGAATTCGAGCGAAAGATTGGCAATATCATTCATGAGTCACCGTTTGAATAGTCAATGTGTAATTAGAAATGGTAATTACATCTGTTTCGATATTTATTATGTGGGGTGCAGTGGATAATTGGGTGCCGTTGATAAACGTTCCATTACGTGATGTTAAATCTGTAATGGCAAATCGTTGCGCATTGTAGCTGATTTTGGCGTGTTGGCGTGATACTTGATGGTCTTGCAAGATGATGTTATTGCCAGGAGCCCGACCAATCGTGATAAGCGTCTGGGTCAACGGAATATGTTCGATGACGTTATCGGCAGATACAATTAACACGTGTTGTTGGCGGGTCGGATAACGTTCGGGTTGGGTGTTAAGAATGGTTGGGTGCCGGTAGTCAATCTGATTTTCTGCTGCTTCATCGGCACGTGAAGATGTGAAATCTCGTTCTGTCCCTTGGTTACTTTTGCCACTCTCAACGCGCACCACGCTTCGTTGCACCGTTGGGTCACTCGCGAGCAACACGATGATGGGGTTGGGAGTAATAAAGCCACGATTACGGGCAAGTTCGGTCAAATAGGTAGCCAACTCTTGTTCGATGCGGAGATGGCGTTTGCGATAGGTCTCAAAATCATTGGGATGCAAAAAAAGGCGGTATAAATCAGGCACAACTACGGCGCTAGTCCCGTTGGTGATTTGATTTGCTTCCATGGCACGTTCGAGCCGCCGTGTGAGCACAGCGGTTTCCAGCGGGCTTTGAAAAAACCGCGCCATCGAAGTTTCGACGATCTGTTCCATGAACGATTCAAAACGCGCAAACAACGACATCAGAGGTACCACATCACATAATAAACTGGCGTTATTGTACCATGTCGATGTAGTTACAAACAGGTTTGCGGCGATAAACGACAAATAGCTCGCTGGATGAGTGATTCATTCGCAGTGGATTCTTTGTGGTGTAGAAACAGCCAATGGGCGATATCATTCATTGGTTATACAGAAGCCCACCCCTTTGTGCAATGGGGTGGGCTTTGGTAATAGGATTAATTTGGTTTGGAGAGGGATAAAAGGAAGTCCGCATTGGTGCGGGTTTTGGCCATCCGCGCGAGGACGAGTTCGGTACCTTCGTTTTCGCCGAGCATAGTGACCATACGGCGCATTGTCCAGACTTGCTTGATGACTTCAGGTCCCAGCAATAGCTCTTCACGACGTGTCCCACTGCGGGTAATATCGATGGCGGGGAAGACACGTTTCTCGGCCAATTTACGGTCGAGGTGGAGTTCTAAGTTGCCTGTGCCTTTAAATTCTTCGTAAATGACGTCATCCATGCGGCTACCGGTATCGACTAAGCAGGTAGCGATAATGGTTAATGAGCCGCCGTTTTCGATGTTCCGCGCGGCACCAAAGAACCGTTTTGGGGGGTAGAGTGCGATGGGGTCTATACCACCCGACAATGTGCGCCCGCTGGGGGGGATTTCGAGGTTGTATGCGCGGGCAAGGCGGGTAATTGAATCCATCAAGATGACGACATCTTGGCCTATTTCTACCAGGCGCTTGGCGCGCTCGAGCGTCATTTCAGCGACTTTTACGTGATCTTCGACGGGTTCGTCAAAGGTACTCGAAATGACCTCACCTTGGACAGAACGGCGCATGTCAGTGACTTCTTCGGGGCGCTCGCCTATCAACAACACCATCAAATGGATGTCGGGGTGGTTGATTGCGATGCCATTGGCAATCGCTTTGAGCAATAATGTTTTACCCGCTTTGGGAGGGGACACAATCAAACCACGTTGACCGCGCCCTACGGGGGCGACCAAATCAACCAATCGGGTTGAAAGCAACGTGGGGTCTGTTTCAAGTTTGATTTGAACATTCGGGAAGATCGGCACGAGCTGATCTGCAGACGGCCGTTTGCGGGCTGTTTCGGGATCGATACCATTGATAAATTCGACACGCAACAGTGAGAGATAGCGTTCGTTTTCTTTGGGGGGGCGCACTTGTCCAATAATTTTGTCACCGGTCCGGAGCGCAAAGCGTCGGATCTGGGATTGCGATACATAGACGTCGTTTGGACTTGCCAACATCCGCTCGCCCCGCAAAAACCCGAAACCATCCGAGACAATTTCGAGGACACCCTCGCTACTTACAATCGTCGCAACGACTTCTTCGGGCGCGGCAGGTGCTTGCACTAACAGTGCGATGAGTTCCTGTTTTTTTACATTGTTGGGAAAAAGAATGCCGCTGGCTTTTGCCATATCGCGGAGTTCTTGGATGGTCATACCATTAAATTCGACCGATAATGCTGGTCGTGGCTCACTTGCTATTGGAGCTGGGGGGGTGGCTGATGTTACCGGAATCGACCGGACTGCTGCTTGCTTTGGTGTTTCGTATTCAAAACTGGGTGTTTGATTCAGCGTCGGGGTAGGTACCGGTGAGGGGACAGGTGACGCAGAGACAGGTGTCGCTGCGGTGGGTAATTTGCTACGGATACGTGGCACACCAAACTCCTTGATTTTATTGGGTGTATGCATCACACACCATGACGGGGGTGACAGGGTGATTCAGCTGAGATGAGGAAGATTTCATGTGACATTGGGAGGTGCATGGCGCACATGGAAGCTAAGCATCATGAGCTGAGGGGACCGTATTGGTGCTCATCCAGATACGGCAGGGGGATTGTATTCCAAATAAGGAATATTCCAAATTAAGGTCGTTTGTAACAACTGCGGTATGATTATACCATTAAATAGCGAATTACCAACAGAAAAATTTCGAATGATACAAACACAAATACAACCGCAATTACGCTATGCACCGCGCGTGCTTATGATTGTCCATGATCCACTCGTCTCTGCTACGCAACGGCTCCACGAATACTTTCGCTGGAATAACCCCCGTCAACTCGCCCAACAGTATATTGCGGACATGCAGACGGCGAGTCATGGTCTCGTCCAATACCAAGTGGTCAATATCATCGACGCACCTTGGTTTCCAATCAAAATAGATGGCTTTCAATACGACACTGCCCAGTATATTAGTAGCTGGCGCCAAGGGCGTATGCATCAACCAGATGGTCTTGATTATCACGCGCGAATTGCGAAATTTGATTTGTATGGACGATTACAGCGTGAAGAATTCGATGAAGTGTGGTTTTTTTCACCGCCGTATGCCGGCGAATATGAATCTATCATGATTGGTCCAGGGGCTTTTTGGTGTAATGCACCGGCCATTGAAACGCCAAATGCCACCAAACGGTTTGTCATGATGGGATTTAATTACGAACGTGACGTGGGATGCATGCTCGAAAACTTCGGGCACCGCGTTGAATCGATTATGCAACAGGTCTATGCCAGCCCACCACAGAGCCGTAATCTCTGGCACGCATTTAGTCAACACGAGCACACCCATCCCCAGGCTGCTGCCTGTGGCAATGTGCATTTTGCACCAAATAGTCGGGCTGATTACGATTGGGGCAATCGTCAACCGGTGTGGTCAACATGTGACCGTTGGGCTGATTACCCGGCAAGCCAGTTGGCAACGGCGCGGCTTGTGGATTGTCAGGAGTGGGGGAATGGCGATATGCGAGCGCATCATGTATGGTGGTTCCAACATTTACCCCATACACCCACCATGCTTGACGGGGTATGGGGCGATTGGTGGCGGTATTGTATTGATCCCAATACAGTAGAGTAGGGGATTATTTGCCGATGAGCGAAATGCGGGCACTCATGCCAGCGCGTAAGCCTACGATATCGGTCAGTTTGATATGCACAGTGTACAAGCGGGCATTACCAATGACAGTAGCGATGGGGGAAATAAATGTGACCACGCCGGGGTATTGTTTCCCTTGCATTGCATCGACAGTGACTGTGGCATTTTGGTTGAGGGTAACGCCACCGATGTCAACATCACTAATTTGGACTTCGGCTTGCAAATTGGTTGCATCGATGAGTTGCACCGGTGCACGGCCTGCGAGGTTCGCGGGGTCACCGACACTGACATTAATGAACGATACTACGCCATCAAACGGTGCGCGGATTTCGGCACGTTGACGATTGAGGTTGGCAAGGGTCAACGCTGCTTCGGCTTGGGCGACACCGGCTTCGGCTTGGGCACGTTGGACAGTGAGGCGATTTACGGTAGCTTGTGCGACAGCCAAGGCCGCTTCAATAACCGCGCGGTCCTTGCCAATCGGTTGGGTGAGGCGACGGAACGACAATTCTGCTTGGGCAACTTGTTGTTGCGCAGTCTCAATTCCGACTTGTTCAGCTTGCACGGCTTGTTCATAACCGATTTGCGCACTCTTGAATGAAATCAACGCAGCATCGCGCTTTGACGACGAAATATCATAGAGCGATTCGTATTGGCGGGTACTGGCATCGTTGATGCGATTGGGGCGGCTACCTGCTGATGGATTGTAGGGGTATGTGCCCTTGTCTTGAATCCACTTCCAATTAAATTGATCGATGAGAAATTGGGCTGTCGCTTGCGCAACAGTTTGACTTGCTAAATCTAATTGAAGCTGTGCTTGGGTTTTGGCCAATGACAAGCGATCACCGGTACTTTTCAAGTTTAACCTAGCGGCATTGAGCGATAATTGTGCCACATCGATATCGGCACTCGTCGCACCTGGCTTTGTGGCATCAATGGTGGCTTGGGCTTGGGCAAGCTGCGCCTTTGCAGCGCGGCTATCTGGTCCATCGGGTTGGAATCCGGCTAAGGTCGCTTTGGCACTCACCAAATTGGCTTGGGCTTGAGCAACTTGTTGATCGTAGAGCGCGGTATCAAGCGTTGCGACCAATGTGTCTTTTTTGATACTATCGCCTTCTTTGACCAAAATCTCTGCTACGATCCCGGTCACTTGGAAGTTTAAATCGGCGTCATTGAGCGTCTTTATTTCGCCTGTGCCACTAACCGCTGTAGCCATATTTCCACTCGCCGTGGTGTCGGGTGTAGCAACCAGGGCCCCAACATCGATGGTGGGTTGTGGGGTTGGTTGTTCGAATGCGATGGTCGCAACCGCAGTCGGTTGGCTACTCGCCGCGGGTGTCCCTGCGCACGAAATAAGCCCCGTGGCAATCCCACTAATCATCAAACTACGAATGAATTGTTTGCGTAACATGATATTTCCTACTCCTTTTGGGTATGGATAAAACTATTGTAATGAACGAGTTACTTGGTTACCACCGCATCGTTGTCGGCTTTGTTGCGACCAAAACGACTGGTAAATGACTCTAACAAACTATAGGCAGCTGGCACCACAAACAACGTGAGTACCATGGACGTCAACAGGCCACCAATCAACACGGTAGCCAAACCGCGTCGGAATTCGCCGCCTTGGCCGGTTCCGAAAATGTGCAGACCAAAGGCCACAGGCATCGAACCAGCGACGATTGCGAAGGTGGTCATCAAAATCGGTCGTAATCGGACTGAGCCAGCCACCCGTAACGCTTCGTGTTTGTCGAGGCCGGCACGCCGTAACCGGTTGGTAAAGTCAACCAACAAAATAGAGTTTTTGGTGACCAACCCCAGCAACATGATCAGCCCGATCATACCGGTGATGTCGAGGTCAGTGCCCGTCAAAATCAAACCAAGGAACGCGCCGATAAAGCTGAACGGCATCGCCAACATAATCACAACGGGCTGACTAAATGAACCGAATTGTGAGGCAAGCACCATATAGACAAACAAAATCGACAGTGCCATGGCGATAATCAACGAGGAAAACCCGTCGGTTTGTTGTTGGGATTGTCCAGTGAAGCTCCAGGTGACATCGGGAGGTAATTGAATGCCTGCGACTGCTGCCTCGACCTGGGTTTGGGCGTCATTGATGTTGAGCTCTTCGAGATTGGCGCCCAACAAAATCTGATTGAGGCGGTCATAACGCCGGATGGTGACGGGGCTACTTGCCAACTGGAATTGTCCGAGTGAGCTCAGCGCCACACTCCCGCTGCGCGTAGGGATGATGATGTTGCCCAAGGTCGCCGCATCACTGCGATCATCTGGTTGCAAGCGCACCACGATATCGGTATCGATACCGTTACGGCGCAATACCGTTGCTCGCTCACCGTTAATCAAGGCACGTACCGATGAGGCGATATCTTGATTGGTCAAGCCCAAATCTCCGATGCGGGCTGGGTCTGCGAGTAACCGTAATTCTGGTTTGCCTGGTACATAATTACTCGCAAGGTCAACTAATCCGGGAATTGGCTGTAATTTGGCACGGAACTGATCGGCGAGCGGTGCGAGTTCTTCGAGTGAACGATTACTCTGGAGACTGACTTGCAACGTACGTCCGGTGATGCCCGTGCTTGACCCTTGGAAGCTTGGCACACCAAACGCCAAACTTGGTGCAAACGCGAGTTTGGCGCGCACTTCGTTTTGGGCATCAATCGTGACGGTTTTGCCCTTGAGTTTGACACTAAATTCACCACGTTCGGGGTTGCCGGCAAAGCCGATATTGCTGATGACTGACGCTACATTGGACTCTGCCATCAACACTGCTTCGATGCGCATCGCCATCACGTTGGTTTCTTTCAATGTCGTACCAGGAGGCATTTCGAAGCCCATGATATATTCGTGGTTGTCTTCACTCGGGAAGAACGAGAATTTGAGCTTGCCGGCGACGCCGAAGCTCGCCACCAATACCGCCAACGCCACCACCATCACCAATATGCGATTGCGGCGGGTTGACAGACTGCGACGCAGCAATTCGCCATACCATTCACCGAGCGCCCCAGGCGATTCATTGGCTTCGTGCAACAGTGAGGCATTGGGGTCAGTTTCGTCGATGTCAATCACATGCGCTACGGCATGCTGATCTTCGGGTTTTTGCGCTTTGGCACGGAACAAATTGGCCGACAACATGGGCGCAAAGGTAAACGCTTCAATTAGCGACAATATCATGGCGATGGCCACCGTAATACCAAAGGATTTAAAAATAATCCCGGTGGTGCCAGTGGCAAATGTCACCGGCACAAATACCGCCACAATCGTGAGCGTCATAGCCAGCACCGACAAGGACACTTCGGCGGTCCCTTTGCTTGATGCTACGCGGGCGGTTTCGCCGCGCACCGTGTGCCGGAAGATGTTTTCACGCACCACAATCGCATCGTCGATCACCAACCCTACCGCGAGCGATAAGGCTAGCAAGGTAATCAGATTGATGGTCAACCCAAATAACGGCATGATGGCAAAGGTGGCAATCAAAATAATCGGCAACCCAGCCATGGTAATCAAGGTGTTGCGCACATCGCGGAAGAAGATAAATACGATAATCAGCGCTGCGATGGCTGCAAAAATCAATTCTTCGATTGAACTAATCACTGATTCATTCACCGACACCGATTGGTCGCGGGGAATGATGTAGTCCAAATCACTACGGCTCGCAAATAATTTGGTTAATTGTGCTTTGACGGCATCCCCAACTTGCACCGTGTTGGTGCCTGATTGCTTGCGCACATCGAGGATGATGGTGTCTTTGCCATCGAGCCGGGTGTAGTTGACTTGGTCGGCTACCCCTTCGGTAATTGTCGCCACATCATTAATGGTGTAGTTGCTACCGGTAATTTGGATTGTGCCGATGTCTGCGATGCCGTTGAGCATACTCGGCGCCCGCAAGCTGATGTCTTTACTACCAGCAGTAATCGACCCTAATCCTAAATTGGCATTGGCTGATTGCAATGCGCCAATCAATTGGGCGGGGATCAAGCCATAGGCCTGCAATTTATCAAGCTTCATGTTGACATTGATTTGGCGCGTCAAGCCACCTTGGACGGTGACCGATCCGACACCCGTGGCGCTTTGTAACCGGGGCACGATTTCGTTGTCGATAATGTCGCGCAACACCAATGGGTCAGTCGTTGTTTTTGGTGAAATCGCTACGGAAATAATCGCTGCTTGATTGGGGTCAAAGCGAAAATAAATCGGCTCGCGGATGTCGCGGGGCAGACTATTGCGGATAGAATTCACCTTGCCACGTACATCCTGTTCGGCTTGGGTGGGGTCGGTGCCGTCGTTGAATTGCAACACCAATACTACTTGGCCATCACTTGAAGTAGACGTAATGTGTTTGATGCCGCTCAACGTATTGACGGCTTGTTCAATTGGTTTGGCGACTTGGTCAACCACACTACTTGGGCCTGCCCCTGGGTAGGCTACCGTCACCGCCACAATCGGCACGCTAATTTCTGGGAGCAAATTAACGGGTAACGTGGTGTATGACAAAATCCCGAAGGTAATTGCCAACAACATCATCATCGTGATAAAAACTGGTTGCCGTATGGCGGTGTCCGATATACCCATGCCATTGAGTTTTTCGCGAGATTCGCGTGTTGCCATGAATAACTCCTAGATGTGATTGTTTTCACATAGTACTATACAAGCGACACACGAATCAAATACACCCCAACGGGATGAATCAGAATCATCCAAATGGGTGATGGTATCGTGCATCGCCGGCGATGCGATTATATGTACTTTCTATAACTATACTTGAATTTGTTGGCGAGAGGTGGATGATATTTATGAGATTATGCTTAATTTTTGGGAAATACAACCCCCACGGCAATCAACTGATTGTGTGGGGGTGGAGCAGTTCCTTAACGACCGTGGTTTTTGAGCCATTTGTAGCTTTTGGCGATGCTGTCAAAGGGGTCACCTGGGCAGGTATCTTGTTCGACAATCAACCACTCGACGCCGGCACTATCAGCGGCGGTGAGGATGGCGGGAATGTCGAGGGTGCCATGGCCCACTTCAGCAAAGGTGCGTGAGCCAGCGGCCATGTCTTTGAGATGCAAGCAGGGGATGCGCCCGCTGTATTTGGCGATGACGTCGACCGGATTCATACCGGCAAATGCCAGCCAGTAGATGTCGATTTCGGCGTTAATTAGACCTTTGGCGCTTTCGTCAAGCAAAATCGTCAAGGCGTTGGTGTCACCGAGGTCTGCCAACTCGAAGTCGTGGTGGTGATAGAGGAATTGCATGTCAGCGGCGTGACAGCGTTGGCCAATCACTTCGAATTCGCGCATAAAGGTGCGCCAATCTTCGGCACCACCCCTTTGCGAGGGCGCCATCCACGGGCAGATGACATAGCGCGCGCCCAACAACTTGAGGTCGCTAATGACTTTATCGAGGTCACCTCGCAAAAAATCGATACCCACATGGGCGCCTGATACTAACAATTTGTTGGTGTTGAGTTCGGCTTTGATTTCGCTGGCGGGGATTTGGTCGGTGTAGACCAATTCTACACCGCCATAGCCGATTTGCGCGACCCGTTTTACGGTGCCACGCCAGTCGGCGGTCATAGCGTCACGGACGGTGTAGAGCTGCACACAAATAGGTTGTGACATGAAAGATTCCTTTTGACGTACAAAAAAGATACTTTTCTATGATAACCTTTTTTTGGTGTAATGCATTTGAAAATGGAAAACATTTCCGCTGATTGTATATGATCTGTGCTGACCGCTCGGAGATTGCACTGCGCCTATGGCGCCATGCAATGACGCTGGGGTGATATCTCTGTACTCTCTGCGAGCCCCCGCCCCCCACGTCATTCCATGCCGGGCACTAGCACCCGGAGCGTGGAATCTCCGTGGTTTGTCAGCCAAGATTGGATGCAGTCTGTGCTGCCCGCTCGGAGATTGCACTGCGCATATGGCGCCATGCAATGACGTAGGGGATATATCTACGTCTTTTGTGCGAGCCGAAAAATGCACCCCTCCTCATTTGGTGAGTTCATGTAGAATAAAGTGAGTGATTGATACCAACGAAAGTCGGTGGTGACTGATATGCGAATTATCATTGTCGGTGCAGGATTGGCCGGGCTAGTCGCTGCCCGTGCATTGCAACAATTTGGTCACGAAATAACGATAATTGAGGCAAGTGATAGTGTAGGTGGGCGGGTACGTACGGATGTCGTCGACGGATTTATCCTCGATCGAGGCTTCCAAGTGCTCTTTGACGCATACCCGGCAGTCCAACGCTGGTTGTCGTTGCCCGAGCTCGAGTTGTGTGCCTTTGATCCCGGGGCAGTGATTTGTCGCCAAGGTCAGGCATCGGTGTTGACTGATCCCCTCCGTGATTTACCGGCCAGTTGGGCGGCTATCTGGTCTAATGCCGCCACGCCCCTCGATAAATTTCGGCTGTTGCTGTTGAGTCGGTCGCTGACGCGCTGGAGCAGCGCACAGCTGTGGCAAGGCCCGGACACGAGTACATTGAAGTATTTGCGCCGGCAAGGATTTAGCACGCGAGTGATTGAGTGGTTTTTTGCGCCGTTTTACGGCGGTATTTTTCTCGATCGCAGTTTAGCGACCAGCGCCAAATGTTTTTTGTTTGACTTAAAAATGTTGGCTGAAGGGCGCACCGTCATCCCTGCTCGTGGCATGGGTGCGATACCTCAGCAATTAGTAAATGGTTTTGCGGCGGATCAAACAACCGTGCGGTGCCATACTGCCGTAGTGGGGTTGGTCCACGAAGATACGCGGGTCGTCGGTGTGCGCCTCAACGATGGTCAAGCACTCCTCGCCGAAGCGGTGGTGTTGGCGGTGCCAGCCCCCATCGCCCAACAACTAGCAGGATTGGCGTTGCCCAGTGAAGCCAAAGGCACAACTACGCTCTACTGGGAAGGCGATACTGCGCTGACGACCAATCGCAAACTCTGGCTCAATGCCAACGACGATGCGTTTGTCAACAACGCCTGCCAACTCAGTGCGATTGCCCCGCACTACGCCCCCGCCGGCCGCCATTTACTGAGTGCGAGTGTATTGGGGGTGCCCGAATACAGCGACGATGAGTTTTATACTGCCGCAGAAGCCGACTTCCAGCGCATGCTCGATTATGATCCCAGCGCGCAACAGGCATTTAGTCGTTACCGCCGCCTGCGCATCTACCGCATCCCCTACGCCCAATTTGCCCAACCGCCTGGTATCCATCCCACCTTGCCTGCCAATCGTACCAGCCAAGCAGGATTGTATTTGGCCGGGGAATATACCGAAGCGAGTAGTATAGACGCGGCCATGAATAGTGGCGAAAAAGTGGCCAAAATCGTCCACCACGACCTCACCACCCCTAATCATTAGTACAACGTTTGTTGCAAGGCGGCCACGGCCTGAGGGATGTTGCGGTCAGGGAAGAAAAAAGCACTGCCCACCACCACATCAGTGACGCCCGCTGCCGCCACCGTCGCCAACGTGTCGAGGGCGATGCCGCCATCGACTTGGATGGCGGTGGTGAGCTGATGCTGATCAATGAA
>CALQBW020000045.1 GCA_943328915.2 Singulisphaera sp. GP187
CGCGAAATCAACGAACGGTTACGGCAACGCGGTTTTGATGCCGATACTATTACTGCTGTCACTGCCCGACTCAGTCAAGTGGGATTACTTGACGATACTGCTTTCGCCTCCTATTTGGTGGAACACCGTCAACGTGCCAGCAACCGTGGCGGCTCCGCGATTCGACAAGACTTGCGCCGGCATGGCATCGACAACAACACAATAAGTACCGTCGCCGAAAGCCATAATCTTGGCGCAGACGATGAAGCACAGGCATTGGCCTTTGCCCGCAAAATCAGCCGAAGACTGCGAGGGCTTGACCGTACAACCTTTACCCGTCGACTCGGTGGCTCTCTGCAACGTCGCGGATTTACTGGGAATGCCTTGCGCCACGCAATGCAAATCGTATGGGATGAAATTCAGCATGGGGTCGACTTCGAATCATTCGAATACCATGACGATACCCAAAACAATGATTAACTTGGTTTCAATAGACCCCATTTCGAGTAAATCATTCTTGCTATTTGCGTCACTATGATTTCTGCGTCACAATAGCACTGATATGAATACGCTTGGTTTTTGTGGGAGTGTTACATGCCCGATATTCAATACCTAGGTCACGCTTGCTTCCGGATTCGTGGACGCGATGGTGTGGTCGTGATGGACCCTTGTGATCGTGCCAGTGGCTACGACATTGGTCGCCCGACCGCAAGCATCATGACCATTAGCCATCAACACCCTGACCATGCCAATATGGCCGCAGTACGCCCCCTTAAAGAAACCTTGAATACGTTCGACGGTCCAGGTGAATACGAAGTCAGCGGGATTCTCGTCACCGGTGTGCGTACTTTTCATGACAAAAAAAAGGGCGCCGAACGCGGGCGAAACACAGTTTTTGTACTCCATTTAGATGATATGTCATTTGCTCATCTAGGGGATTTAGGTCATGAATTAACCGCAGCCCAAGTTGAGGAAATGGGTGATATTGACGTGTTGTTCATTCCTGTAGGCGGTAATGAATCACTCACTGCGAGTGAAGCTGTAGCAGTGATTGCCCAACTCGAACCACGCATCGTCATTCCAATGCATTATGCAGGTGAGCAAGCAATCATCGACCAGCCGCTCGATAGCATTGACAAATTCCTCAACGAAATGGGGATTCGTGAACCGGTGTACGAAGATAAATTTAGCGTAACATCCACCTCGCTTCCTGCCGAAGGTGGAGCAGCACGCGTTGTGTTGTTGCGTCCTATTACGATTGCCTAAGTAAGTCTGTGTTACAATGGGGTGACAAATTTGCTGTGGCATGGATTAGAATATTTCGAGGGGAAGAACGCTTCCCCTCGTGTGGTGTGTTGCACTTGGGCGATAGGAGCGCCACGTAAGATGACCAAATTTATTTTTGTAACCGGTGGTGTTGCATCTTCGGTAGGTAAAGGCATTACCGTAGCCTCGCTCGGCCGCTTACTCAAAAGTCGCGGTATTCGCGTGTCCGTCCAGAAACTTGACCCATATATAAATGTCGATCCTGGGACGATGTCACCGTATCAACATGGCGAAGTGTTCGTCACCGATGATGGTGCCGAAACTGACCTTGACCTCGGTCATTACGAACGATTTATCGACGAAAATCTTACCCGAGCCAGCAATGTGACCACCGGACAGATTTATTCGTCCGTCATTCAAAAAGAACGCCGGGGCGATTATTTAGGCGGTACTATCCAAGTCATTCCACATATCACCAACGAAATCAAGGGACGTGTTTTTGTGGCGGCCCGCGAAAGTGCAGCTGATGTTGTTATCGTCGAAATTGGTGGTACCGTTGGTGACATCGAAGGGTTGCCATTCCTGGAAGCAATCCGCCAAATGCGTAAAGATGTCGGTCGCGACCATGTACTCTATATCCACGTCACCCTGTTGCCACATATCGGTGCAACGGGCGAAGTCAAAACAAAACCCACCCAACACTCAGTCATGGAATTGCGCCGCGTTGGAATTAGCGCCGACGTCATTGTCTGTCGCGCCGATCACGAAATAAGCGACGAAATTCGCGACAAAATTGCCCTCTTTTCTGATGTAGATACCGAAGCAGTCATTCCTATGGAAACAGTCGACACCATTTATGCAGTGCCCCTTAAACTCGAGGAATATGGGTTGGGCGAGTACATATGTAAGCGACTCGATCTCAAAGCACAAATCCCCAATCTCACTGAATGGCAACAATTAGTGGCCCGGATTCAATCACCCGAATCAACAGTAACGATTGCACTTGTAGGTAAATATATTGAACTCCACGATGCCTATTTGAGCGTTATTGAAGCACTCGGTCATGCTGGGATTTACCACAAAACTCACGTCAACGTGCGCTGGGTCTCATCTGAAAAACTCACCCGTGAAAATATCGATACCCAATTGAGCGATATTTCAGGAATCTTAGTACCCGGAGGATTTGGTGATCGTGGCATCGAAGGCAAAATCCTTGCTGCTGATTACGCCCGCGAACATTTGATTCCGTTTTTTGGATTATGTTTGGGGTTACAATGCGCTACTATTGCCTTTGCACGACACATCCTCAACGACCCCGAAGCCAATAGTTCTGAATTCAATCCGCATGCAGCGAACACCGTGATTGATATTATGCATGATCAGCTCGGTGTCACTGAAAAAGGTGGAACGATGCGGCTTGGCTCCTATCCCTGTATTTTGACGCCGGGGAGCAAAGCGGCGAAAGCATACGGCAGCAATCAAGTCGACGAACGTCATCGTCATCGCTTTGAATTCAACAACAGATACCGCACGCAATTTGAAGAAGCTGGCTTAATCGTAAGCGGACAATCTCCGGACAAACGGTTAGTTGAAATCGTTGAGCTCCGTGATCACCCATGGTATATTGGCACCCAATTTCACCCTGAACTAAAATCGCGCCCCAATCGTCCCCACCCATTATTCCGCGATTTCGTCGGCGCTGCCTTGCGCCACGAACATTAAGCGTACAAATCTCTTTAAAACATCCCACGTGTTGCGTTCGCTGCAGCATGTGGGGTGTTTGGTTACCTAACGCAGTTTTTGAACGTTGCAAAAATAAGTACAAAAAAACCGCACGCGCATTAATACGCGTGCGGGGAACCCAAACTAACGTTATTCCAAATAATCCTTGAGGTGTTGTCCAATATCGGTGGTACGCAAACGGCGCAATGCTTCGGATTCAATTTGGCGTGCCCGTTCGCGGGTCATCCCCAAATCTTGGCCGACTTCTTCGAGTGTCCGCCTGCGGCCATCGAGCAGACCGTAACGCATATCTATAATTCGGCGTTCGCGATCAGTCAATTTATTCAATGCCACGCCTAAATCCTGTCGCAACATCTGACGTGCAGCCCACTCTACGGGAGTTTGCATCACGTCATCTTCGAGGAATTCACCCAAGGTGTGCTCATTATCGTCACCAACAGGCGTTTCAAGTGAAATTGGTTGTCGTGCCGAACCGAGAATATGAACGATACGATCAACCGGCATATCGAGCGCCTTCGCAATTTCTTCGGGTGACGGGTTGCGCTCGAGTTGTTGTGACAATCGATCGACCACGCGTTTGACTTGACTGAATGATTCACCCATATGCACGGGCAAACGAATCGTGCGCCCTTGTTCTGCAATGGCTCGGGTTACGGCTTGGCGAATCCACCAGGTTGCATACGTCGAAAAGCGATTGCCCTTCCAACAGTCGAATTTTTCGACTGCCCGCATCAAGCCAATATTTCCTTCTTGGATGAGGTCAAGCAACGACAAACCTCGGCCAACATATTTTTTTGCAATACTCACAACCAAACGTAAATTAGCTTCGGTAAGCTCCTCACGTGCGGTCGCACCAGATTGTTCTGCACTTCGGAAATTAGCACGCACCAGCACCGCATTAAAGTACGGTTTCGGCAATTGGTCAAGCATGTCTGCATCAACCGCATGTTGCACGCTACTGGGCAGCAATTGCCAGGCAATGGCGACTTTTTTGACTTGGGCATCAAAGGCGTCGCACAATTCACGCATGCGTTCACCATCAATCACCCGTGCTTCACCTTGGGCGGTGGCACGAATATGCGCTTCACGTACACGAAAATATTCCGCACGTTGGGCGCCCGTTAACGTATAAAATTTTTCAATCGTTTCAATCGTAGAGACACGCACCGTCGATTCTGATTCGAGGTCAGCACCAAACACTTGCGCCAAGAAGGTTTTGGCTATTTGCATTGCTGGCAACGCATGGAGCATTACCGCGAGAATTGTTTCTGCAAAAGCCGCATTTTGTTCATCGCGAGTCGCACCCCGCGAGAACTGTGACGCAGCAGTATCGAGGGCTGCCTCACCCACAGGTTTGCGTTGCCCGTCGTATTGTGGCATCACTGCCTTGGCTGTTGCAGCTGATGTCTGGGCAATGCTCCGCCCTTCGTACTGCATAGCCACAGACTGCGACACTGACAATCCAGTTGGCGAAATTATCTGGCCATCAAATAAGGCCGGGTGTTTTCCTGCATCAGCATGCAACCCTGCATCAGCGGTGGCATGTTTCGCACGTACTGATTCAAGGAGCAACAACACTTCTATGCGGCGAGCGAGTTCGATTTCACGTTTTGCATTGAGTAATGCAGTGCGCCCAATCGCCTGCAAATAATACTGAACGGCATCTGGTAACGCACCAACGGATAAATCAGCGTCAGCTAAATCATTTTCGGTAATTGGGCTTTCGACATCTTCATCAAGTAGAAAATCCGACGTGACAGGCATCTCATCATCTTCCTTCATCTGCACAAACAATTCTTGTGGAGTAAACCTTTGCCCGACAACGGGAGTTGCGAAAGTCTGATTCGTACGGCGTTCAGTGGAACGCTTCGGCGCTTTACTAGGCGATAGGGGGACATTTACAATAGCGTCGTCGTATGCCAGACTCATGTGGTGTTGTCGTCCTTGCCTAAAATTCGGCGATATTAAGGCGGCGTCCCACAATGGTTCGCCGCAACGTAACTCATCAAATATCACCTTCTGAAGGCGATAAATATCCGCACCTTGCAGTGCGGTGTAAAAACCAGTATAAAACGATATTAAATTTTCTGTCAAGTAGCAATTAGATTACAACTTGATGAACGTTCCCAATTCACGAGGTTTCCCATCACCGTAACGTGCTATTTTCGCTTTTTACATAGTTTGGATTCAAATATCAAAAAAGATGCGTTCTTGCGAACGCATCTTTCTCGACTTATGGTCGGGGCGGAGGGATTTGAACCCGCGACCTCACGGTCCCAAACCGTGCGCTCTACCAGGCTGAGCCACGCCCCGTAACACCGTTTGCATTGTACGCTATCCACCAACAGATGTCAAAGACAAAAACGTCATTCTTTCCTAGTCACATGTCCTTCAACAGAACCGCAGGTAACCAAAGGAACCAGCGATGCACGTGATTTATCCTAGCGAAAGATCCAATTTCGCAATACTCTGCCAAATCAACATGTATTCTGATTCAGGCTACAATATTCCAAGAATTATTTTTACACGAGTGGTGGACATGTATTCATTATTACGCCGCGCATTATTTACTCTCGATGCCGAAGTCGCCCACGAGCGTACCGCTGCGTTACTTACATTTGCCAGCCGAACTCCCGGAGCATCAGCAATGTTCCGCAAATTGTTTGCACCGGCCACTCGCGGACTTGGACAGACTGTCGCAGGAATGACATTTGCCCATCCAATTGGGCTCGCAGCTGGATTCGACAAACATGCCAATTTGACCCATGGGATGGCATTGCTAGGATTTAGCCATGTCGAAGTCGGTACTGTTACTCCCCGCCCACAGGCAGGCAATCCCAAGCCGCGGATGTTCCGCTTGGTTGAAGATCAGGCAATAATTAACCGCATGGGATTCAATAGTGTCGGCATGGATGCGGTTGCTCCACGCTTAATCAAACGCCCGTTACAACTCCCGGTAGGGATTAACATTGGAAAAAACCGTGACACCGCTTTGGCAGATGCAACTGCCGATTACCTGAGTGCCTTTCGAACCCTCGCACCGCATGCCGATTATGTTGCGGTCAATATTTCGTCACCCAATACCCCCGGGTTACGCCAATTGCACGAAACCGCAGCACTGCGCGAATTACTCGATGCACTCCGCGAAGCAAATCAATGGCAACGACCAATTTTCCTCAAAATATCCCCAGACGAAACCATCGTTCAACTTGAGCAGGTTATTGCGACTGCAATTACTGCAGGTATCAGTGGAATCATCGCCGCTAATACCACCCTCGCCCGACCCAATTTACAAAGCATCAACGCCAATGAAGCGGGCGGACTGAGTGGCGAACCACTCCGTGACCCCGCTATGACCACTCTCCGCCACGTAGCGCGTCTCACCGCCGGCAAACTGCCCATCATCAGCGTCGGTGGAATCAGTAGCGCACAGGACGTTTATGCGCGGCTCCGTGCCGGAGCTAGCCTCGTGCAGCTGTATACGGCCTTGGTCTACCATGGTCCAGCAATCGTGGCACAACTGTCGTGGGGGCTCGCAGCGTTACTGCGTCGCGATGGCGTCAGTGACATTCGTGAAATTATCGGTGTAGATTGTTCATTACCTGCCTGAAAACAGTACACCCGCACCTATTTTGGTGCAGGTGTAGAGAAGCGGAATTCATTGGCTAGAACTTTTTTTTTGATTCCTTAGAAATATGCTAGAAAAAATTGGTTGTCGATTTCAATTCCTCTTTGGTACCCAACTGGGAAAATCTACTTACCAAATATACGTGAATAGTAGTGGTACAGTATACTAAGAACAATACTTCTTCGCTACCTAGCTGTAGTGAGAGATGTCATTTTATATTCAAAGGCGATACAGTGACAGGGACGGTAGCATGAGTACTTGGTTAATGGTTGGTTTGGGGAATCCAGGCGCACAATATACCAATACCCGCCACAATATGGGCTTCGAGGTCCTTGATTTATTTACCAGACGTCATGCCTTACCGACCAACGGCACCCGTGCCCAAGCCAAGCTCTGTGAAGGGACAATCGCAGGACATAAAGTCGTTTGTGCCTGGCCACAGACCTATATGAATCGGAGCGGTATTGCAGTCAGTGGTTTGGCTAGCTGGTACAAAGTCCCTGCCAACCAAATCGTTATTACCTACGATGACCTTGATCTGCCTTTTGCCACGCTTCGTCTACGCGAAAAAGGGAGTGCGGGCACTCACAATGGCATGCGATCAATAGTTCAATTACTTGGGCATAGTGAATTTGCCCGCCTGCGTGTCGGTATCGGCAAAGTCCCCACCGGCTGGGATGCCTACGGTTATGTGCTGGGCAAATTCGTTGGCGATGAAGCAATTGCTTTGCCGGATGCGTTGCAACGTGCCAGCGACGCGTTGACCAATATCATCGAACACGGCATGACTGCTACAATGAACAAATACAACATACCCGGCTAATCAATCAATTCCCCCATAAAAAAACACCGTAGCAGGTTGCTACGGTGTTTTTGACCCAAAAACGAATTACTCGTCACTATCCGCACTCCAGGCATGTACACCCTGGGTGGTAAACGAGAAATGACGAACTTGCATGCCAGCTTCACTTAACACCCGTTCCATTTCGAGTCTCCGCTCAAATGGACAGGCAATCACCATGAAGCCCCCACCGCCAGCCCCGGTTATTTTGCCACCCCAAGCACCATGTTTGCGCGCTTTGGCATAAATCTCATCGACAATCGGGGGCGCAATATAGGGCGAAAAGGATTTTTTGACTTCCCAGGCATCATGGAGCAAACGTCCAAAATCGGCAATTCGTTTGGTACGGAGCAATTTGACTGCTTCATCGACAAACGCCTTGGTTTCGTCGTGATATCGCAACGTATCACCTTGTTGCAGTCTACTGACTTGGTCATTGACGAGGTGTTCGGTCAACATTTTGCGGCTACCGATATACCCAATCAACAAACAACTTTCGAGTTCGAGTAAGGCACTTGGATCACTCAGCACTGGCTCGACAATCACACCATTTTTGCTGAAATGATAAACACTCATGCCCCCAAACGCCGCTGCATATTGGTCTTGCCGTCCACCGGGGATTCCCAAATTTACTCGCTCAATGCGAAAGGCTAATTCTGCCAATTCGTGTGGTGTCATGTTTTTGTGGAAGGCTTCGCCCATCAATTTGAGCATGCTCACCACCAACGCAGATGACGAACCCAAACCACTCCCTGGCGGCACATCCGAAAACATCGTCACTTCGACGCCACGCGCTTCGGGCATAGCATCGAGCACCGCTTGCGGTAAGCTCAGTTTGCCATCCCAGCGACCAGTCACATTGCGACTCACTTCTTCGAGATCCAACGAACGAATCGTAACGGTTCCATCGTCACTCGGTCGCAACATACACCGCACATATTTGTCAATGGTGCAATTGAGAACCTTGCCGCCATGTTCTTCGGCGTACGGGCTTACATCTGTTCCACCACCAAAAAATCCGATTCTCATCGGGGCTTTGGCTTTGTAAATGCGCATTACATGCTTCCCATTCATACTTCAGCTTGTGAAAGTATACCACGATGCATTCTGATTACACGACAAATATGCTAACTATCAGGTTATTTACTGACGTTTACCACGCAATGGAATGACCAACTCTTTGGAAAAATCAGTAAGGCTTTCGAATTGACCATCCGGGCGACACCAATAGGTGTCTTCGATGCGCACACCATACCCTTTGCTAGGGTAATACAGGCCTGGTTCTACCGTAAACACTGCCCCAGGGACGAGCACATCTCCACGATCTGCGAGTGATGGAAATCCGAAATCTTCGTGGACTTCGAGACCAAGTCCATGCCCCAATGAATGGATGAATCCTTCTTCAATGGGGTATTTGGTTGCGATTGTTTCATGACCATGGGCGGCAAAATAATCGCACACCATGGTTTGGTATGGTTTGGTGGGTGCGCCCGATTCAAATTCACCAACCACCGTTTGGAATGCTCCCAACACATCTGCATAGACTTGTTGTAGTTCGGGCGTCGCATAATCGATCGCAAACGTACGGGTCATATCGTGATAATAGCCCGAGGCGTCTTTGGGGAAAATATCAAACACAATGGCCTGCCCCCGTTGCAACACCATACTATCTTCGCCACGGGCATGCGGTAAGCCTGCATCACGTCCTTGGGCAAATATTGTTCCTTCACCGACCAAGCCGCGGGCCGCCAATTCGCGATCTATGACGCGGCGGACATCACCAATAGTCACTGGTTTGCCCGTGGCTGCATCACAAACGTCTTCCCCATTTGCCACCCCCGCTGAAATAAAGTCAACCGCCGCTTGGACCACCTGGCACGTTTGGCGCCCGACTGCACGCATGACGTCAACTTCGGCTGCATCTTTGGTTAAACGCGCCGCACTAATCAGGTCTTTGTCAAACTCGGCTATAAATTCCAGCTCGGGCATCGCGACTTCGAGGCCGCGCAACAGCGCAAGAAACGACCCAACCTGCACCGTTCCATACAACCCCACCCGCCCCGTAACACCCAAGTCACGTAACATTTGGCGGCGGAGTTCTACCCTTGCTGCCAGCCGGTCGGGGTATGTCCTACTGATTTCGCGGATATTCCAGCGGCTCGACGACACGCATACCATCCCCGTCGCTTCTGCTTGTACTATTTCCCAGTCACTGTGAATCAACATCGCAGGCTGATTTATTTTCTTGATTACCAGACCATTCAAATGGGCTCCCCGTACAAAATAATTAAACGCGGGGTTGGCAGAACCCAAACCATCCGGGCCTTCGACGACAATTGCATCAAGGTGCCGTTCGGTCATCAATCGGTCAAGATCACGTTGCATCTGAAGTCTCCAATGCCAAGGCACGGAGTTGTGCCAAATTCATCAAATCATCTTCGGGGTCACGATCTTTGGGGGTTTCGAGGATCATTGGAATTGTGCGAATCACCGGATGGCGCATAAGGTTGCGAAATCCATCCAACCCTACAAATCCTTGGCCAATGTGTGTGTGGCGGTCAACCCGACTCCCTACGTCTTTTTGGGCATCATTGGCATGGATGATTTTGAGGCGATCAAGCCCGATTGTTTGGTCAAACTCCGCTAACATGGCTGCGCACCCTTCTGCGGTGCGGAAATCGTACCCGGCAACCAATACATGGCATGTGTCGAGGCATACTGCAAGTCGCTGTGGGTATTTACAGGTATGGATAATCGTGGCAATTTCACCAAATGTGCGTCCCAATGTCGTCCCTTGACCAGCGGTTGTTTCGAGCAAAATCGTGACATTCGGCGCCACATTATTGACCAAGATTTCGTCAAGGGCACTGATAATCCGCGCAAGACCAGCCTCGACTCCACTGCCTACATGGGCACCGGGGTGGGTGACGAGGTACGGAATGCCTAATTGTTCGCAACGTTCAAGCTCAATGGTAAATGCAGCGATCGATTTTGCCCACAAAGCATCATCTGGCGACGCCAAGTTGATGAGGTACGAATCATGGACTACCAGCGGATTCATTCCACTAGACGCATGCGCCGCCCGAAAAACACTTATTTCGCTCTCAGTAAGCGGTTTCGCATTCCACTGTTGTTGATTTTTGCTAAAAATTTGCAAGGCATCACAGCCAGCTGCGTTGCCGTTGGCAAAGGCTTTAGCGAGGCCACCCGATGTTGAAACGTGTGCACCGAATTTCATACGTACCCTTTCGCCTATCGTTGTAAGGATAGTATAACATTGTGATTTACCGTCTATGGCACACAAGACGTTTGGCATTGACGCCAATGTACCTATGCGTATGCAAAGAATCGAGTACAAAATGACGTCAATGTACCTATGCGTATGCACAACAATCGGTTACAATAAGATACGTTGTAGAGTATTCTACGCAACAAAAGGAACGTATGACAACTTTGCTGAGTTACGAGGAATTAGCCAACACCATTGAAGATGCCTGGGAGCAAGCAGGCTTGCACGACCATGGTGTCAATGAATCTATAAACCCGAGCATGCTGGAGCGCACCTTCCGAGCCGAGATATTTCCTGAGCACGGAGAGCCATTGACTGACCAAAACATGCCTCCGTGGGCAGAAGTCAGTTTCACGTGGGGGCCAGATCAACAACGCTTTAGTACAGGTGGCAAACCTGTGTTATTTGAATTGGGATGGAGTTACACTATTACCCTCCCAGCCCACGACAAACGCAGCGATGTCGATTTGTTGCGGGCATTTACCACCGCTATCCACCAAGCCTTGCGTAAAGTATTCCAGCACACACCTGAACATGACGTGTTGGCAGTTGAGATACGGCGTGTCTATAAATCGCCAGAATCACGGGAATTACAACAAATTCAATTATTCGCAACTGGCGCTAGTGACATCAGCGATACTTTGGCAGCTACCAACATAGAGCAAATTCAAGCAATTGTACAAGAGGAATTAGTCGTTGTAGCTTCCTTTTTGCGCACTTTTGCAGAAATTTTCAGTCCCGGCACTGTCGGTGGATATCGTTCTGTCGAATCGGCGTAAGGAGTTTCGCATGTCTGAATTCGCCCGTTACTGGCGATTACCATTGCTTGTGCTAGTGTTGATTGTGATTGCCGACCGCCTCAGCAAATGGTGGATTGACAGCAATCTAGGGCCAATCGAGGGCACAAGTATGCCCGTGATTGCACCATGGCTGTATTTAACTTATATCAAAAACACAGGAGTGGCCTTTGGTATGTTCCAAGGGATTCCTCATTTTTTTACCGTGATGAATATATGTATTAGTGTTGGGGCGATGTATATGTATCGCTATCAGATGCCGCACACAAGCGCAACCCAATTATGTATTGGCGGTATTGTAGGTGGGGCGATTGGCAATATTGTCGACCGTTTACGCCAAGGATTTGTGACTGACTTCGTGCATGTCACTTGGTTTCCCGGAATTTTTAACGTTGCCGATAGTGCAATTACCGTGAGTGTGATTGCATTAATATTGGTTACCCTACGGCCAGAGAGTCCTTCCAATGCATGATGATGATAGTATAGTACTGGTAGTCGATGATTCCGCCATCGGCCAACGACTTGACCGTTTTGTGACCGATGCTGTTGCCGATATGACACGAAGCACGGTACAACGGTTAATTGAACAAGGGCACATTACCCGCAACGACAAACCAACGCGGGCAGCGGAACCTCTCAAACGTGGTGACCAAATCAGCGTGCAAGTCCCCGAAGCCGTCGATACCACATTGGTCCCTGAAGAAATCCCACTAAATGTGGTTTATGTCGATGACGATATCATTGTGGTCGACAAACCAGCCGGCATGGTGGTACATCCCGCCCCAGGTCACCCCCGTGGCACTCTGGTAAATGCCCTCCTGTGGCATTACCCTGGCATGAATATCGGCGGGGGGATCCGACCAGGCATCGTGCATCGCATCGACCGCGACACCAGTGGGTTGCTGGTTATTGCCCGCAATGATTATGCGTTACAGCAACTACAGCAACAACAGTTGGCACACACGATGCACAAAGAATACATCGCCTTGGTCGAAGGTGGCTTCAAAACTGATAGTGGTACCGTTGATGCCGCCATCGCCCGCCATCCCCGCGACCGCTTACGGATGGCAATCATGGATGATGGCAGGCCAGCGCGTACTCATTGGCGCGTAATCGAACGCTTCCAACAGCAAACGGTGCTCGCATTGACCCTTGAAACCGGTCGTACCCATCAAATCCGGGTGCATTGTCAACACATGCGTCACCCCATCATTGGTGACCCCATGTATGGCGTCCAAATAAGCAAACCTCGCCTCGAGCGTCAATTTTTGCATGCTCAAAAATTAGGCTTTTTACATCCGCGCAGTCAAGAAGCCGTTGAATTTAATAGCCCATTACCATCTGATTTACAACGCATCCTCGATTTTTATCGGATGAAAAACGCGCAAACCTGGTAAAATCAGCCGTCGTGGCGCAGCGCATTCCGCATTCAATCGGTATAATGACTGTGCTATACTACATAGTAGGTTTTACCATTAGGCCTCATAGTCATGCCAGTCAAATTAATTATCACACCACAGCATACAATGCATACCAATGCGCACCACCCCGAACAGGCGGCGCGCATTGATGCAATCATGGCTTTCCTTCATGCCACTCCAATTGTCGGTACCACGGTACACGCAGCGGGTACGGCGGATTTAGATTGTATTCGTGCCGTGCATTCCCCGGATTATGTAGCATGGTTGCAACAACGTTGCGAGCGGATTTCGACCTTAGCCGAATTGACCGCTGACACCTACATCACGCCGGACAGCTTTGGTGCTGCTCGCATGGCGGCAGGGGCAGCCTGCGATGCCATTGATGCAATGCAGGCGGGTGGGCATGCGTTTGTACTTGGGCGACCGCCTGGCCACCACGCTACTTCCAGTGAAGCGATGGGGTTTTGTTTTTTCAACAATATTGCAATTGCGGCACGCTATGCCCAACGTACCTATGGATTAGGGCGGATTGCGATTGTCGATTTTGACATCCATCATGGTAATGGCACCCAAGATATATTTTATGGCGATGCTGATGTCTTATTTATTTCGACCCATGCTTCGCCACTCTATCCATTCAGTGGCACATGCGAGCAAATGGGTCATGGTGCGGGCTATGGTACTACCCTCAATATTCCGCTCGAACGGCTCAGCGACGATACAGCATATCTTGCAGCTTTCCAGCAGGTCGTGCTCCCGGCGCTCACACGATTCCAACCAGATTGTCTGTTGATTTCGGCAGGGTATGATGCCCACTGGGACGACCCTGTTGGTAATTGTGCGTTGTCGGTGACTGGCTATAGTTATCTCATGCGGGTTTTATTAGATGCTGCGCAACAACTCTGTAATGGCAAAATCGTAGCCATTCTCGAAGGCGGATATAGCCAGCGTGCTTTGGCAGCGAGTGTGCATGCCTCAATATGTCAGCTTGCCGAACAACCAATGATGCCCGATACTCTCGGCCAACGTCTTGGCAATCCAAATGGTGCCGGACAAAGCATTGCGTGGTTAACTGCCCATCACCCCTTGTTGCACGACACAAAGGAGATTTTTTCATGACTCTTGCGGTCATTGACTATGGCGCCGGTAATTTGCCCAATGTAGTGCGTGCGCTCCAACACTTAGGAGTGGCATTGACGATCACCAGCGATCCTGCGGTGGTAGCGCGGGCATCGGCAGTGGTTTTGCCGGGAGTGGGAGCAACCCTAGACACCATGACCACTCTCAATCAAACAGGGTTAGCCGATGCAATTCGCAGCGCGTCAGCGAATGGAGTCCCCTTCCTCGGGATTTGTGTGGGGATGCAAGTGTTGTGTGACATCAGCGAAGAATTTGGTCCACACGATTGTCTGGGCATCCTACCCGGTGCCGTACGTCGTTTTCCGGCCACCCTCAAAGTTCCCCAAATCGGCTGGAACCAAGTCCGGTATACGACCAAACACCATCAACATGCCTTGTTTGACGGAATCCCTGACCAGACAGATTTTTATTTTGTGCATTCATATTATTGTGACGTGACCGACAAGACAATAATCGCCGGCGAGACTGACTACACCCTCGACTTTCCGAGCGTCTTAATCAACGGCAATATGGCTGCGGCACAATTCCACCCCGAAAAAAGCGGAAGTGCAGGATTGCGATTCCTCCACAATTTCATTCAACACATGGCAAAGCTAGAATGCGAGCCACTGCATGTTTGAACTCTACCCCGCCATCGACATCCATCATGGGCGTTGTGTCCGTTTGACTCAAGGCGACTATGCCACTGCAAATGTCTATGACGAATCTCCTGCTAATGCCGCGCGACGGTGGCAGGCAGCAGGTGCTACTCAACTTCATGTCGTTGACCTTGATGGCGCAAAGGCTGGGTACCCAGTCAACCTCGACGCTATCGCGGCAATTGCAGCCGCAGTCTCGATACCTATCCAATTAGGCGGCGGAATTCGCAGCCACGACAATGTTGCTACCGTACGCCAATTAGGAATCACACGGGTGATTATCGGTACAAAAGCCGTCCAATCACCGCGATTTGTGGCTGAACTCGTCGCCCAACATGGCGATGCCATTATCGTAGGAGTTGACGCCCGCGATGGCTTTGTGCAAACTGCCGGCTGGTTGGATGGCTCACTCATCAACGCCAGCGATCTCGTTGCGCAAATGCGTACCCTTGGGGTCGCACGGGTGATTTATACCGACATAAGTCGTGACGGTACCCTCAGTGAGCCCAATTACGCCGCCACCGCCGCGCTCTTGCACAACGATGGTCCAAAAATCATCGCTTCGGGCGGAGTAAGTCACGTCGACCAACTTGTCACCCTCGCCCGGCTCGGGATTTACGGCGCAATTGTAGGCAAAGCACTATATACCGGCGCCATCGAACTTGCCAACGCATTAGAATTGCTTGCAAAGGAGTCACAATGAGCGACAACAATACCCCCAATATCAGCGCCAAATATGAAGAAGAGCGCAATCGTTCGAGCAATCAATCGCAAATTACCCATTTGCAAAGCCAAATCGACGAATTGCGCCGTTTAATCCGCGACCAAACACAAAAATATCAACTCGCCATTGAACAAGTGCGCAAAAACGAACAAGCAAATGCAGATGTTGAGATACAGTTGACCCGTCAGAGCCAAGAACTCAGCCAAACCATTGAAGGCTTTCGGCGTGAAATTGGCAACGTACGCAAAGAATTTGCCAACACGTTAATCAAAGTCGAAGACGGAATCCAACCAATTCGTGACATGCAAGCCCAAATCCAAGAGCTCGGAACGGCGCGCAAAGACGACCGGGTAACGGTGGCGAGCCTAATCAACCGCATGACCGAAACCGAACAAAAAATAGGTGCATTGTATGCGTTGGTGCGAGAAGCCGATGAGCGCTACCGTAATGTCGTCGCGCGTATCGAGGGCTTCCAAACTGCGGAAGATACCCGTCGTGCCGAACTACGCAAAACCCTCGAAGAGATCCAAATGGAAAAACACCAATTGCGGCGCCAAGCCGTCGAAACCCAACAATTAGTTACCGATAGTAAATACATCCTTAGCGAACAAACAAGCCGTCTCGTTCGCCTCGATGAGTTTCGCAGCCAAATCGACAAAATAACGATCGAAATTCCAGAGCAAGTCAAAAACCTCGAAACAAAAATCAACACCATTGGCCTAGAAACCAAACAAGTCGAGCGCACTGCTTCGGAACATTATTTGACCAATCAACAGCGCATCGAAGAAATTCGCTCGCAACAAGAAGAAAAAATCAATAGCCTACAAGGCACCGAAGAACGTCAATTCCGCCAAATGACATCCTGGATCGAACGCATTGACACGTATGTCCGTGACCTCGAACAACGGCTGACCCGCACCCACAACCGACTCGAAACCTTGCAGCATGAACACGCAAATCATTTTAATGACATCGAAGCTCGGGAAATAGAATTGTTTAGCTCGACAGTCAAAACAATGCAATCCTTTCTCGAACGCATTAAAGCAGAACGCGCCGTCCAAACACCACCCGATGGAAAGAGCCGCTAATCATGTTGAAACGACGTATCATTCCGTGTCTTGATGTCAAAGCGGGACGGGTCGTCAAAGGGGTTTCGTTCGTCGATCACCGTGACGCAGGTGACCCCGTCGTCCTTGCCGCCCACTACAATGACAGCGGGGCGGATGAATTGGTGTTTTATGACATCACCGCAAGCTCTGATGAACGAAACATCATGGTTGATGTTGTCGAACGTACCGCCGCCCAAGTATTCATCCCACTTACCGTTGGTGGGGGCATCCGCACCGTCGACGACATGTATCGCATGTTGCGGGCCGGCGCCGACAAAATATCAATCAACACCGCTGCCGTCCTCAATCCCCAACTTATTAGCGACGGCGCCAAGCGCTTTGGGAGTCAATGCATCGTCTTGTCGATCGATGTACGCAGGGTGCAAGATAGTGTTGGCGCACCACAATGGCAGGTATATACGCATACAGGCGCCAATGCGCGCTCGACAGGGATCGATGCCGTCGCTTGGGCAATCCGTGGCGCTGAATTGGGCGCAGGCGAATTGGTCATCAATAGCATGGATGCCGACGGCACATACGGCGGCTATGACATCGCATTGCTCCAGACCATTACGAGCCAAATTGGGATACCCGTCATTGCCTCAGGTGGTGCAGGTACCCCCGAACATTTATATGATGGTTTTGTGCGTGGTGGCGCAGATGCGGTCCTTGCTGCCAGTATTTTCCATTTTGGCAACTATACGATTGCCGAAGTCAAGGCAGATTTGCACAACCGTGGCTTAGCAATGAGGTAGCACTATGCAAATCACCGTCCGTTATTTTGCCGCCCACCGCGATATCAGTGGCGTAACTAGTGAGCTCCTCGACATCCCAGATGCCAGCACAATAGCAGATGTCTGGCAACTGCTCGAACAGCGTTACCCTGCGTTGATACCGTATCGAAATCGGGTGTTGCTCGCCCAAAACGAGCGATTCGTACCTGGAAGCACACCCCTCAAAGCTAGTGATGTGGTCGCGTTTATTCCACCAGTCAGTGGGGGGAGTAGCACACCGCCATTCCTCGTCAGCAATGCCCCCCTCAACCCGGCCCCACTCGTA
>CALQBW020000046.1 GCA_943328915.2 Singulisphaera sp. GP187
ATGCAGACAAAGTGCACTTTGAAAAGCCAGTCAAGCTTAGCGATGTGATTTATCTTGACCGCGAGCGCTGTATTCTCTGTTCGCGCTGTGTGCGCTTCCAAGACGACATCGCCGGCGATTCGGTGCTCGGCTTTGATAATCGTGGTCGCTCGTGGGAAATCATCTCGAAGTCGGAACCTGGCTTCGATTCGAAATTCTCGGGTAACACCACCGACATCTGCCCCGTGGGTGCATTGACCAACGCTGACTTCCGCTTCCGCGCCCGTGTGTGGGAAGTACGCAGCACTCCGAGCGTCTGCACGCATTGCTCAGTTGGCTGTAATTTGACCATCGATGCCCGCCAAGACAAATTGATGCGCATCATGCCCCGTGAAAACGACACCGTCAACGAAATCTGGCTGTGTGACAAAGGTCGCATGGGCCAGCGCTTTTTTGAAAGTGTCACTCGCATCACCTCCCCAATGGTGCGCCACAACGGTAAATTGGTCGAATCAACCTGGGAAGATGCCCTCAACCGCATCGCCAGCAACATGGCCAATATCGTCGAGCGATCGGGGAACAACGCCGTGGCAGGGCTGATTTCGGATAATTTACCCAATGAAGACCTATACGCCTTCCGTAAGCTCATCAGTGATGTCTACGGCAGTGCCTCGCTCGACCATCGCCTCGGCTTACCCACCGATGTAATTATCGACGATGCTCCGCTGCTAGTAGGTGTCGGTTGCGATACCAATCTGATGACCGTCGGCAAGGGAACGAGCGTACTCGTCATTGCCGCCGACCCCGAAGAAGAAGCCCCTGTGTATCTGTTGCGTTTACGTGGCATCCAGAGTCGTGGTGGCGCCGTACACGTGGTCAATTCATTTGCCACCAAGCTCGGCAAAACCGCCTCAAGCGATACCCGTATCGCGCAAGGTGGCGAATCAGCCTTTGCGCTGGCATTTCTCAAGCAAGTGGTCGATGCACAGGCGGCGACTGGCTTCGAGCGCCGCCTGCGTGGGCTTGACGAGGTGCGCCAGCAGTTAGCCAAGCACTCTCTCGAGAGCCTGCTTGCCACAGCCGGTATCAACGCTGATCAACTCAAAAAAATCGTCGACGCATACATGACTGCCAGCAACAGCATCATCATGTACGGTCGCACGGCGTTGCAAATCGGGGCATCAGTTACCCAAAACCTTGCAAGTGCAGCTATGATTACCGGCAAATGCGGGAAAGCAAATAATGGGCTGATCGCATTAACAACTGGAGCCAACACACTTGGTGCAATTGCGCTAGGGGTCCATCCTGCCATTGGTGGCGCAAGTGCCTACGAGATGTGGAGCCTAGCCGAACAAAGTCAAATCCGCGGCTTGTTCATCGTCGGGATGGATCCAGCAGGCAAAAGTGAGCGGGCTGCCCAAGCACTCGAGACTGTTGCCAAACATGGATTTGTGGCTGTACAATCGATGTTTATGAGCGAAACCGCCAAGCGTGCCGATGTGGTATTACCGTTAATGGCTACAGCTGAGCGCGACGGTACTATTACCAATGCAGAGCGTCGTGTGCAACGCTTCCGTACTGCGACGGCCGCTCCGGCAACTATGATGCCTACCTGGCAAGTCTGTGCCACGGTTGCAGAATACGCTACCGCGAATGTACGTAGTGGTTCAACCGCAGTGGCAAGTGGCTGGAATTATGCAGTCACTAGTGATGTCACTGATGAAATCGCCAGTGCGCAAACACGCTTCGCTGGCGTTACGTACACCAGTCTCGATTTGAGCATCAACTCATGGGGTCGTCAGAATAATGAACTCTTTTATTACGATGGAACTTCCTATGCAAATAGCGAAGGGTTAGGCGTACAATTGGCAAGTGTGGCTGACAACAGCAACGCACCATTGCACACGGTAGCACTAGCCCCAATGGTATATGAACCCAAAGGCGAATTCACCATGTTGATGCAAATGCCCGTCCGAGCCTATGACGGTGGCGAATGGAGTACCGATTCCAAGTTGGCGTCACGGCAAGTAACCGCCCACGTGGTGCTATCCGTTGCCGATGCAAGTCGTTGGGGCATTACAATCGGCGACATGGTCGCATTATCATCACCGGTTGGAAGCGCCTTGGTACGGGCCCAGATTGATGCAGGCCTGGCTGGAGGCCAAGTGCTGATGCCTGATGTAGCTGGTGCACCGACTAATTTGGCATTGGGAGCATATACACGCGTATCAGTTCGTCGCGCCGAATAGCAGGGGACTGAGGAGGATTTGATGGATTGGATTGCGATACTCATCCTGTTAGTGCGCTGTTTAGTGCTGGCACTAGCCGCGACCACCTTGTTCGCCTACTTTACGTTATTTGAGAGACGCTTATTGGCGCGCTTCCAAAACCGTATAGGGCCCAACCGCGCCGGCTATATACCGTTGCCCGGTGGCAAAAAACTATTCGGCGGCTTCCTGCAACCCGCCGCCGACGCCGTAAAGCTTTTTTTCAAAGAAGACGTCATCCCAACCTTGGCTGATCGCTGGGTTTACCTGATGGCACCTGGCTTTGCAGTGGTACCCGCCTTGATTATCTGGGTGGCTATCCCGTTGGGGAACTGGCCAGATGGCAGTGGCGGTAATTGGTTGCATTACGCACCAATTGACGTGGGTATTTTGTATTTGTTGGCAGTCACATCAGTAGGCGTGTATGGTATTGCCATTGCCGGCTGGGCCTCAAACAACAAATACTCAATGCTGGGCGGGATTCGCGCCTCAGCCCAGGTTATTTCGTATGAATTAGCCTTGGGGTTGAGTATTTTGGGGGTGGTGATGCAAAGCGGTACATTGCGTACCGAAGGCATTGTCAATGCTCAAACCGGCATGTGGAATATCGTGCCACAATTCATGGGTTTTATCATTTTTTTGATTGCCAGCACCGCCGAAGTCGTCCGCTCGCCCTTTGACTTAGTCGAAGCAGAGCAAGAATTGGTTGGTGGCTACAATACAGAATACGGTTCGATGAAGTTTGCCTTGTTTTTTATGTCGGAATACATAAAACTCATCGCCATGAACGCCATTGCCGTAACACTCTTTTTGGGTGGTGGAAATCTACCAGGGATCGAACAAGCCAGTGCAGCAATTACGGCGGGTTACGGTGTAACCGCAGGGAATGCAGCCATGGGGCTGATGAGCCTCGGGGCTTTTTTGATCAAAACCACCATGTTGTCATTCTTGTCGGTATGGATTCGGGCCACGGTACCACGGGTACGTTACGACCAACTAATGAACCTCGGTTGGGTCATTTTGATGCCGTTAGCGTTACTCAATGTGGTCATCACCGCCGTCTTTGGCGTGATGTTCCCAGTTGGCGCCGTCGTGCCCCAAATCGCGATGGGGGTAATTGGTTTAATCGTGATATTGCTTACCACAGTGCTTGCAGCTCCCAAACGAACAAAGCGTGGCGTGACGCTAGTTCGTTCGCAGGCGCGCAACTAGAGAGGATCGCATGCTAGGCGCACTGATCAAAGGCTTGAGCACGACGTTCAAGTATCTCTTCAAAACACCCGTGACGGTGGAATATCCCGAAGTCAAGCGCCCGGTTCGCGAGCGCTTTCGCGGTCGCCATGAACTCAAACGTTTTGAGAATGGGATGGAGCGGTGTATTGGTTGCGCATTATGTGCGGCAGCTTGCCCATCGGATGCTATTTTGGTAATCCCTGCCGAAAACAATCCTGCTGCTCCCAATTCACCCGGCGAGCGCTACGCAGCCCGCTACGAAATCAACATGCTCAGATGTATTTTTTGCGGGTATTGTGAAGACGCTTGCCCAACAAATGCAATTGTGCTCGAGCATCAGTATGAAATGTCGTTTTATGACCGCAAATCGTCAATCTATGACAAATCAATGTTACTCGTCGCCGCAGACAAGGGGCATGGCGAAATTCCACCAGTGTTGGAGCAACTCAACCGTCGGCCCAGCCCACCGGCACAAATCGACCTGTAGGGAGCGCGCATGGAGTTGGTAATTTTTGTGATTACGGCAATTGTGGCTATTATTGGCGCAATTGCTATGTTGACCAGCAAAAACGCAGTGCATAGCGCATTGTTTTTGTTGCTCAACTTCGGGGCAATAGCCGTGTTGTATCTGTTGTTACAAGCACCGTTCTTGTTTGCAGTACAACTGATTGTCTATGCCGGCGCCATCATCGTACTCTTTTTGTTTGTGGTGATGTTGCTCGGTGCAGAACGTGATGAAGAAGATGCCAATCCGATTCGTTGGCAGGCACCGGTTGCAATCGCTATGGCAGTATTGTTGATTGGCGAAATCATCTGGGTGTTAGTACGTCAATCACAAGATAGCGTTACACGAGTCGGGAGCAGCAATAGTGATTTCGGGTCTCCGGCACAGATTGCGCAAGCGCTGTTCACGACCCACCTATTGCCGTTTGAAGTCGCATCGTTTGTGTTGCTGACCGCCCTAATCGGCGTCGTCGTGCTTCACCAACGGCGGAATTAGCGGAGGCAGTGATGTTACCAACGATTTTTTACATTGGCCTCAGCGGATTGTTGTTTGTAATCGGTGTATGTGGAGTTCTCCTCCGCAGGAGCACGTTGATGGTGTTTATGTCTATTGAGTTAATGCTCAATTCAGCCAATCTAGCATTGGTGACCTTTGCGAATCAACGACAATCGCTCGACGCACAGATTATGGTTTTCTTTGTGATTACAATTGCCGCAGCCGAAGTAGCTGTGGGGTTGGCGTTGTTGGTAATGATCTTCATGCGCAAACAAACGACCAACATCGACACCATGACCACATTGAAGGGATAGTATCCGTCAACCGTGCCGCGCGCGGCTAACGAATGCAGAGCAGCTCATGACGCAAATCTCTTGGTTAATTGCCCTCATCCCGGCGTTCCCACTCGCCGGCTTCTTGCTGAACGTCTTCCTCGTGCGGGGCGAACGCGCCAACGGCACCGTAGCAAGCCTCAGCATCGTGGCAGCCTTTATCACCACCGTTATTGCCGTCATTAATTTGGCAGGCATGGCGGCTGAATCGCGGTTTATTGCCATCACCCTATGGGATTGGCTAGCTGTGGGGCGTGTCACCGTTTCGTTCGGTTTGTGGTTTGACCCGCTCACCGCAGTGATGGCATTGCTCATCACAGGCGTAGGTGCACTCATCCACATCTACTCAATCACCTATATGCATGGTGATTCCCGCCCAGGACGCTACTTTGCCTACATGAATCTGTTTGTCTTTGCCATGTTGATCTTGGTAATGTCAGACAATCTTTTCTTGCTCTTTTTGGGTTGGGAAGGTGTAGGGCTCTGTTCGTTCTTGTTAATCGGCCATTGGTTCGATCGCAAACACGTGGCACCTGGCATTGTCCCCAGCGAAGCTGCCACCAAGGCCTTTGTGGCCAACCGTGTGGGCGATGCCGGGTTGTTGCTCGCCATGATGGCAATCGTGTCCCACTTTGGCACCTTGTCGTTCTTTGGCAGCGACGGCTTTTCCGGCTTTGTCAGCCAATTAACCGATGCGTCGTTTACCACGATCAGCCTCGGCGCATTTGGCAGTGTCGGTCTCGTCAGTGGTATCGCCTTCTTGATGATTTTAGGTGTGGTTGGCAAATCAGCACAACTGCCGTTGTTTGTCTGGTTGCCAGACGCAATGGCCGGCCCGACACCGGTATCAGCGCTCATCCATGCCGCCACTATGGTGACGGCTGGTGTGTATTTGATTGTGCGTACACATGCCGTGTTTGATTTGGCACCCGATGCATCAGGGTGGGTTGTGATTATCGGTGCCACCACCGCCTTGATTGGCGCGACGGCAGCGATCACTCAATTCGACATCAAACGCGTACTGGCATACTCCACTATCTCACAATTGGGATTTATGATTGCCGCAGCAGGTATGGGTGCGTACACCGCAGCCATCTTCCATTTGCTGACCCATGGATTGTTCAAAGCGTTGCTCTTCTTGGGCAGCGGTGCGATTATCCACGGCATGCACGATATCCAAGATATGCGTCGCATGGGTGGTTTACGCAAACACATGCCGGTGATTTTCTTGGTCTATATTGTAGGAGCGTTGGCACTTTCGGGGATATTCCCGCTTGCCGGCTTCTGGAGCAAAGATGAAATCATCACCCATGCATGGTACAGCGCCCAAAACATCAATGTCACCGTTATATTGCTTCTGAGCTCGTTGCTCACAGCGTTTTATATGGGACGTCAAGTCGCCTTGACCTTTGCCGGTGACGTACGTGACAAAGATGCCCATCCCCACGAAGATCTCGGGACGATGAAATGGCCGCTGTACATCCTCGCAGTCGCGAGTGTGTTGGGTGGACTGATTAATTTGCCTGGAGTACATTGGTTAAACGACTGGCTTAATCCGGTATTGCACCAAGAGGCTGAATTATTCACCTTGAGTATGGGGATTTTTGCCGCAGTGACCGTGCTATTGGCAACAGGTTCGGGGTACCTCGGCTACCGCATATATAGTGGTGCCATTGGGGCACGTATCAAGCCAGGTGACGAAGACCCGGCGCATTATTACCTTGGCGACATTTGGAAGGGCTTCGAAATGGGCTGGGGATTAGATTATATCTATCAGCGAATTTTCGTCAAACCTTACCGCTCGCTGTCGAATTTTTTGCACGAAGTATTTGACCAACAAGCCATTGATGGAATATTGGTTGAGGGCAGTGCCGGAATAGTTGGCCGGTTTTCACAGGCAGCAGCACGCATCCAAAACGGTAACGTGCGCACGTATGCCTTGGTCTTTTTGATAGGCGTCGTCGTTCTCGTCGGATATGTAGTAATCGGCGCGTAGTCGGGATGTAGCAGGCCTGCTACACCTGGGTGTGGGGTGTTCGTGAACCAGCTAGGTATACCGTTATTATCACTATTGATTGCGACTCCGTTACTTGGGGCCTTGTTGGTGTTGCTGACACCACGGCAGGCCACTGGTATGCAACGGGGCATTGCAGGCCAAGTGAGCATCATCAATCTCGTACTGGCAGTCGTTGTGCGAGCAAGCCTCGCACCAACTGCTGGGTACCAGATGGTCGAACAGCAGACTTGGTTGCCCACGATGGGCTTACACTATGCAGTCGGCGTCGACGGCATCAGCGTATGGCTCGTCATATTGGCAACATTGATGACGCCATTGGCGATTTTTGCCGCCCGCCAAAAAAACGATGGCAACCAACGTGCATTTTATGCGTTATTGTTGGTCCTCGCGAGTAGCTTGATCGGCGCATTTGTAGCCACCGACTTGTTGCTTTTCTATGTCTTTTTTGAGTTGACATTGATTCCTACGGCGCTGTTGATTGCGTTGTACGGGGTTGGTGAGCGTCGCGCCGCAGCCACGAAGTTTTTCGTTTATCCATTTGTGGGTTCAGTATTTTTACTCGTAAGCATAGCCGGTTTGGTATATGTGAACTGGCAGCAAACAGGAATAATGACCTTTGACAGTGTGGCACTGGGTGCTGCAATTGCCAATGGCACCCTCAAAATCGACGAAAACCTCGAGCGGTTGTTGTTCGCGGGATTCTTTATTGCTTTTGCAATTAAGACACCGATATGGCCATTCCATACGTGGATGCCACAAGCCCAAGCTGCAACCCCTGACGATGGGTCAGTCGACATCGCCGGCATATTGGTCAAAATCGGTGCATATGGCTTCATACGATTTGCAATTCCCTTCTTTCCTCATGCCTCAGCATGGGCAACACCAGCGGTTGCAATTTTGGCAGTAATAAGCATTATCTATAGTGGTATCATTGCCTTTGGGCAACGTGACATGAAGGTATTGCTGTCATATGCCACGATTAGCCACCTCGGGTTTGTAATGTTGGGAATCTTTTCTCAAACTGCCGAAGGAATGAGTGGGGCGATTTTGACCATGATCAACAGCGGTATCACCACTGGTGCACTGTTCTTGATTGTAGGGATTTTGGCCAGGCAACCGGGTGGACGCATCGCAGACAACTTCAGTGGGGCATGGCTGAGCGCACCGCGCTTTGGGTCACTGGCCCTCGTTGCGGTATTTGCATCAATCGGCGTACCTGGCCTAAACGGCTTCATTGGGGAATACTTGTCGTTACAAGGTGCATGGATATCAACGCACATCGGCTTCCCATTTATCGTATTTGCGGTACTCGGAATAATCGTATCGGCCGCGTATTTGTTACGCATGTATCGCACAGTCTTTATGGGTGAAGTATCGGTTACTTCGGCAGTCCCTGAAGCAAGCAAGAGTGAACTATTGGTGCTGGGGTTGTTAGTAGTGGCAATGTTGGTGATTGGGCTTTATCCTCAGGTGATTCTCGGCAACATGCAACCAAGCATTGCCGCACTGGTACAAAGCCTAACCCAAGGTGCCACGCAACCGTAACGCACTGCGGCTCCGCGCCGTGATTGTAGGGAGCAGAACGATATGGCACAAATTGCGTTGCCAAGTATTGATTACTCGGTTATTTTGCAACTGGTGATTATTTTTGGGTCGGCAACAGCCTTGCTAATTGTCGATTTGTTCGTGGCTGCAGGGAGCAAACGCATTACTGCGTTGCTGGCTTTTGCAGTGACCGTCGTTGCCTTGGTCGCTGGCCAATACAGCACCACCGGCAGTACCCTTGCAGGCACAGTCAGCTATGGACCGATGTCACAATTGGTCAATATCATCATTTTGGCTGCGACTGCCATCAGTATTTTGCTGGCCAGCGATGCATTGCCCAAACAAGGCATCGAACGTGGTGAAGCATATATCCTGATGTTGTTAGCAAGTGGTGGGATGTTACTACTATCGCAGGGCAGTAGCGTCATAATCCTTTTCCTCGGACTTGAATTGCTCTCAATTGCCTTGTATGTATTGACAGCAATTGCGTTCCCGCGCCCATCTTCCGAAGAAGCAGGACTCAAATACCTCATCGTCGGTGCCTTTGGCGCAGGATTTTTGGTATTTGGCATCGCACTCACCTTTGGTGCAACGGGATTTTTAACGCTCAGCGACATTGCTACTCATATCCCCACCAGTGGGATTGAGCGGGGCTACTTCTGGGTGGGGGTGACGTTGATGCTGATTGGCTTCGGCTACAAAGTATCGCTTGTCCCCTTCCACATGTGGACTCCCGACGTCTACCAAGGCGCACCTACGCCGATCACCGCCTTTATGTCGGTAGGCAGCAAGGTGGCGGGGTTTGTAGCAATCGTCAGTATCCTGCAGGTACTCGGCACTGAATTATTGGTACTGCGCCCCATGTTGATTGGCATCAGCATTGCCACCATGGCCGTTGGAAGCATCGTCGCAATCAGCCAAACCAGCATCAAACGCATGTTGGCATACTCCAGCATTAGTCATGCCGGATTTGTCATGCTTGGGGTACTGAGTGGTGATGCCAATGGGTTACAGGCAGCCATTTTCTACTTGGCCGCCTACACCATCACTAATTTGGCCGCTTTTGCAGTGGTGATGCTCCTCGAAGCAAACGACGGTAGCGATTTAACCATTGCAGATTTGGCTGGATTGTGGCAACGGCACCCATGGTTGAGTGTAGTAATGTCACTATCATTATTGTCACTGGCCGGTGTACCACCGACGGCTGGTTTCTTTGCCAAGTTCTTGATAATCACCGCTGTCTGGCAAAGTGGGTTGGCGTGGTTGGCCGTGGCTGCCGCCGTAGCATCTGCAATCGGAGCGTTCTTCTATGTGCGCTGCATGTTACAAATGTATAGTGGCGATAGTGAAACGAGCGAACCTAACCGTATTCCACTGGCGTCAATGATTGCCATGGTCGTCGTGACGATAGCAATCATTGTGGTTGGTTTGGCACCATGGACGATTACCTCAGCGCTGGCGCTGGCTCGATAATCGGAGAGAAGCACATCAAAAGCGGTGCACCCATTGCTGGGCGCACCGCTTTTGTGTAACTAAACGACTTATTTGTCACCAGACAACACATATACAAGCGTCCCGCTACCAGCAAATTTGGTCAAATCAATCGCACCGATGACCAACGATTTATTGCCGTGTTCATAGGCAGACAAAAAGAATCCATCTTGCAAGCCAGGAGTCCGCGTTTTGTAGACCCAACCATCGGTTCCCAAAACTTTATTGTAATAATCGGCAACGGCTTTCAAATCGGCACTACTTTGATACATCGTTTGGACGATGGTTTCTGGTTTCACAGCGCCTGTTTCGAGGCCTTTACGGGCGGTACTTTGCCATTCGCCTACCAAACTGTTGACGGTAGGATTGCTAATTTCTTTTGCATCGACTTTGCTTATTGGTTCAGGAATAACCACTGTACCACCACCACACGCCACGAGGAATACCAACCCTAACGAGACTAATCCTATCCGCCAAAACTGCTTCATGATACTCCTCAATCGGCCCAATAACACAATAACCTAAGTATTATAAACCCTTTGGTAATCTTCGTAAAAACCTACACCAAACTATCGTTCTCCGGTAATTCTCATCACCACTACACCGTCACGGCTATTGACCTCGGCAAACAATGTCACGATAACCACGGCATTGCCTTTGCGATACGAACGCAACATACGCCGTTCACGGGCCGGAATAAGCGGATCAATTGACCATCCCTGTGAAAAAGCTGCTTGATCATACACCTGTGCCACTGCATCGATTGGCTGTTGGACACGCACGTAACTAATATCTTGGGTAACCCGATAACTTTTGGCACGCAACAGAGCGTACATGTTAAGGGCATACGCATCCATTACGCCCGGCAAACTTGACGTACTAAGGACCTGATAGACTACCGCATCGGGGGGATCAGGAATATTGCTATTTTGGGATGATGTTGCACATCCTATTACCAAAAAACATGCTAGGATACAAACAAAGATACGTTGCATACTTCACCTAAGGAATTCAATGAACACCGTAGATATTATTACCGATGGAGCTTGTTCGGGCAACCCAGGGCGTGGTGGATGGGCAGCAATCATCATCGATGGTGCGCATCATACTGAATACAGTGGCAGCGATCCGCATACCACAAATAATCGGATGGAACTGCAAGCTGCCATTACGGGATTACAACAAGCCCCCACCCAACGCCAACTCCGGGTCATCACCGACAGCCAATACTTGATAAACGGCATTACCAAATGGGTCAAAGGCTGGCAAAAAAATGGTTGGAAAACCCGTGAAAATCAACCCGTCGAAAACCGCGCTTTATGGGAATTGCTGATAGCCGTAAACGGTACTCACGTCGTATGGCAACATGTAAAAGGACACGCAGGAGATCCACTCAACGAACGTGCCAATACATTGGCTCAAATACAAGCTGGATCGGGGTCTGGTACCCCGCTAGCTACACCCAAACTCACACCCCATACTCCTAGCCCAACGGGATTCCCTTGCTATCTCAGCTTAATTGGAAGCACCCTGCAACGCCACGATACATGGGAATCATGTCAACGTACGATTCATGGCGTCTCAGGTGCGAAATTCAAAAAACTCGCGAACCAACAACAATACGACACCCAACTCAAATCGTGGAAAGTGCGTGGTTAATTATTTGGGTTAATGCGTTCTAGTCGAGCGAAACTAGCAATCAATCGCTTTTCGCCAGCAGCTTCATCTGCAAACTTCACTACGACTTCCAGATCATCATCAACGACTTTCGCAGCCAACACCACTCCCTCACCAAAACGTTGATGCCGCACCACATCACCTACCTCGAGCACAATCGGTGGTGGTGGTATGACTGACTTGTTTGCTTGGAAAGCAGCAGCAGTCCCCCAACCTTGATACGTTGGATTGGGAGTAGCCATGGTTCTGGCACCAACTCTACTTCCCATCGCAGTATTGGACAAAAGTTGACTAGGAATGTCCTTGAGGAATCGTGACGAAATCGTATTCACATATTGACCCCGATTCAAGCGACGATTCGCACGTGATAAAGCTAATTGTTTCCGTGCCCTCGTGATACCTACATACAAAATTCGCCGTTCCTCCTCGACCTGCGCGGGGTCTTGGTGGGTACGTACATGGGGTAATAATTCATCCTCAAGACCGACCAAAAATACATTATCGTATTCCAAGCCCTTCGCTTGATGCATGGTGATACATACCACATGATTTTCTGACGTATTTAGGCGATCGACATCTGCTACCAGCGCAATTTCTTCTAAGAAATGTGATAATTGTTCATTGATAGGCAACAACAAATATTCACCTGCAACACTCCTGAGCTCCGTGACATTTTCCATCCGTGATTCACCATCGGTGTCGCCATATTCTTCATTGAGCGCCGCCGAAAATATTGTTTCGACTAAAATTGCATCCATTATATCCAACAATGGGAGTAAATTGGTCTGGGTTAATAATCGTTCCAGCCGTAATGCAAATTGCACAAATCGCTGCCGTGGAGCCCCTTTAAGCATCGGAATAGCTTGCGGGTCATTCACACATTGCATCATGCCGGTATACCAAGAACATTGATTCGCCGCTACCCAATTATTGATGTGTTCTTGGCTGGCTGCCCCGACACCACTATTGGGGAATTCAAGGGCGCGCAAAAGTGAAACATCATCATGTGGATCAGACATTAAACGCAACCACGCCAACATGTCCTTGATTTCACGTCGCTCATAAAAACGCATTCCACCAACAAGCACATACGGAATATGGCGACGAGCTAACGCTTCTTCAAATGCGCGACTCTGTGCATTTGTCCGATACATAATTGCACATTCACTAAATCGGCCATTCCCCGATACGACGATATGTTCAATCGCATCACATACCCGTTGTGCTTCGTCGTTTTGGTCACTATATTCACGCCAAGTAACGGCATCGCCACCACTTGTTTGCGCAGTTAGGACTTTACGATAAACCCGCCGTGGAGAAGCATCAATCAACGCCTGTGCCACATCCAAGATCATTTGGCTACTACGATAGTTTTCAGCCAAAATAATCACTTGTGCACCTGGGAAATCAGCATCAAAGCGACGAATATTACGCACATCTGCACCACGCCATCCATAAATGGACTGGTCATCATCACCTACCACAAAAAGGTTCCCAGCACCTTTTGCAAGTGCTTTGACCATTTCGTATTGAGCACGATTGGTGTCTTGATATTCATCGACCAAAATATATCGGTAACGCGAATGATAAAACGTCAACGCATCGGTGCGAAACAAATCAATTGTGCGCAACAATAAATCATCAAAATCTAATGCCCCGGCGATGCGCAACAATTCTTCATAGCGGGTATAACATAAGGCATACATTCGGACTTCGGGCGAACGTGCAGAAGCAGTATATGTTGCCACATCGATGAGTTCGTTTTTTGCATTCGAAATAACCGCCAGTACATTCCGTGGCGTAAAGGGCTTTTCAGGAAGTTTGAGCTCTTTGGTGATGCGGCGAATCAACCGTTGTTGGTCATCATCATCATAAATCAACCAACTGTTCGGCAACCCGATTTTGGCACCATCACGGCGTAACCAACGAACCGCAAGACTATGAAACGTCCCGATATCGGTACGATCTGCTATTGCCACACCGAGTAAATCGCGCATACGTGTGCGCATTTCACGAGCAGCTTTATTGGTGAATGTGACAGCCAAAATGCGTTCTGGCGCGACTGCGTGGTTGCTAATTAGATTAGCGATACGATAGGTAAGAACGCGAGTTTTGCCACTGCCCGGCCCAGCTAACGCGAGTACCGGACCGTCAATTGTTTCGACAGCCCGGCGTTGTGAATCATTCAGCCCCGCAAATATTTGATTTGTCATTGCTTATGAGCTACGGAAGATGAAACCGATTCGCCCCAAGACAACTTGGGCACTATCGGGCAAAAGCGTTGGCACACCTGGATCAATTCGTACTCCATTGACGCGTGTATGATTGGTTGACTGCAAGTCAGTAATCATCCATTGACCGTCGATAATCGATAAACGCACATGTCGGCGGCTTATGCCCCCACTTTCGGCACCATACGGGGTCATATCTATTTCGGGATGAACGCCACTAATGGGGTCATCACGTCCAATAATAATTTCACGACGGCCAGAAGGTAACGGTACAATTGTACCCGACTCAAGTTGTAAACGGGCGGCCGGAGCCATCGGATTATTGACCGGATTGACTGCAGTCTCAATAGGATTGGCAGAGGTTGGCAGTAAATTATCTGCAACCGGCATCAACATATCTGCATGATGAGTTGGCACAATTGCGGCAACTGGCGATGGCGTGGGTGACGGCATATTTACCACTACCTGTGAAATCGCCTGAATCGGTGGGACAGCAATGGGAGGGACAGCAGGGACCGCAGTACTCATCGACCGAGGAATAATCATGTCTAAACCAAATCCAAGCAATTCAGCCCGGATACTTTCTTCGGTTTGGCGCGCATCAATAATCCCTTGCAATACGGCACGAGGAGTCGCCGAAGCAAATGTGCGTTGCAGTTGCTCAAATTGTTCAATTATCTCAATTTGTCGTGCAAGATCTTTGTGGAGACGTTCAATCACCAATGGGTCGATTTCTGGCAGAATCGGCAAACGCTCCAATTCGTGTTCGCATGACTTGAGTTTTTCTTCTGCTTCAGCTAACCCCATTAGGACCGCTTGCGGTGTTACTTCACGAAACGCACGACGCATATGGTCGAGTTGCTTCATGATTTCACGTTGGCGTGTGATTTCCTCTTCAAGTTCTTGTCGACGACGCTTTATCTCGTGAACATCACCATCAAAAGCGCCAACAGGTGCCTCGTTGGTGACGACATACTCAGCTGCGCTCGGAGCATCAAATCCCGATACACCGTCTGTTAGATCTAATTGTGGTGATGGATTCCCAGTATTAAGTTGTTCGTCATTTATTGATGTGGGTTGACTCGAAATTTCCACATCTAAATGAACCACATCACTATTCATCTGAATCTCATCACGATCAGATGTTGGTGTTGAATTTTCAATACGATATTCGATACCGGCAGAGATCCCACTTGATTCCGGATTCATGTGAATTTCATTCATGTCTACGGCCGTTTCTGCAAATCCCTCTCGCGGCAAATCAACCACTTGTAATTTTGCACTCGTTTGATTATTGCTTGCAAACAACGGAGCAATTGCGTGCCCGCAATTATCACACTTGGTTTCACCAGGTAACACAATTGCACCACACGTCGCACAAATGAGTGCTGGTACGCCAACAAGAAGACCTGAAGATTCGTCGGAAGCATGTGGTTCCAAACGGGCACCACAATATTCACAGAAGCTGGTAGCTAATTTATTCATTTCCCCACACATTGGACATTTCATAATTCACCTCATTCAATGCGAGAATGTGTTCTCGGCTATTTACAATTCACAACGTACCAAAATCAAACTAATATTGTCATCACCACCGGCATCAATCGCACTAGCCAGTAAGGCCTTCGCCATTGCATCAACGTTCCCACCACATCGCAAAATTAACGCAATATCAAGATCACGCACCATTTCCCACAAACCATCGCTACAGAACAACAACATATCATTGGGGCGTAAGCGCTCGATATAGATGTCGATTTCGGCTGTATTTGCGACCCCCAAAGAACGCAACACACCATTACGCTGCGGATGTGTATAAATATCTGCTTCATTGATATGTTCGAGTTCTACAAGTTTCATAACCAATGAATGGTCACTAGTGATACGCCGTAGCTGATCGTCACGCCACAAATATGTCCGACTATCACCGATATTGGCAATGTACGCTGTATCTCCCAGCACCAACGCCATTGTCAGCGTTGTCCCCATATTATTGTTCAACTGATGTGCTTCTTGGCTGATGCGTTGATTGGCATATTGGACCGCATCGTCTATACATTGGACAACCAACGAAACATCGTTACCAAACATTGGTTGAGCAAGTTGTGTTAAATTGCCTGCAATGATTTGTTCTTGGATCGAGTTTACTGCCAACATACTCGCAACCTCACCTGCTGCATGTCCACCCATACCGTCAGCTACGACATATAACCCTACTGAATAATTACCTGCGTCGCCCAACCACTGCATGGTTGAAACCAACACATTGTCTTCGTTGCTTTGGCGTTTGACCCCTACATCAGTAATGGCAACCCCATTCAATTGCAAAAACCGTCGTGATTCAAAGGGAAGAAGAGCGCTATCGACTCGAGCAATTGTTTGAGTAAATGTTTTGATGATACCGGAACGGATGTCAGCAATGATCCCCAACAGTGGATTGACATCAACATCCGCAATTTCAAATTTCCGAGTTATCCGCGGGATGTCTACAAACGAATTAATTAATTCACCGATTTGGGCAACTATCTTCGCTTCAGATTCGCTTTTTTTCGCAAGAAAAGGGGCAATCCGTAACGAAACCGTCGCATCATTTTGAAGTACCACGTCTTGTGGGTTCAGTTTCCCTAAGGCATACCCTGCTCGGAATAATTGCATCGCGCCAGTGTATAACGCCCGCGATAACAACAATGAATCATGAGCAGCTAACGCATGTACACTTTGGCTGTCAACCGGTCTTGCAAGCGCTACTGTCCCATCAGCATGTGGATATGATTCATATAGGATGGGCAGGTGCAATAAGTCCAAGTCAATTGTACTTTTATTTGCAAGATCGAGCAACAAGCCTGCAGTTGCCGTTTTGTGGAACTCACCACGGTACCGTCGTGGCGTAAATCGTGCACCACAAGAACCACAATATTCATCATCTTGTAAACCCGCACGACTATCACAAAACCAACAACGATGCCATGGCTCTTGGTCAACGACCCAAAGCGCGGCATCTTGTTCTTCTGCAATTGCAAATCGTTTAGGCTGGTTTATTAGATTCTTGGTAGTAATCACGCTAACCCTCGCCAATTTCGTATATGTCCATCCTACCATATCGGCTTGGTACACGGTAGTTGGCTCTATTACATTGCGCTAACACAAGTAATGAAGATCAGAAATTTCATATAACTATTCATCAAAAACGACATTTTTTATTGCACACATTAATTTCGCAACAGTTACCAACAGTACTTCCAGGTGTATACTAGTAAAATATTCTTCATACACACGGTAATAATGCCACATGACAAGTAAATCAACCAGCACACAAGGGCCGGATATCGTTTTGTTTCGGTTGATGTATCACGCGGTTAAACCGCACTGGCGTCCACTGGCAGTTGCTTTTGTCTTGTTAGGGATTACCGCGGGACTCAATGTTGTCCCTCCTTCGCTCTTACAATGGGCGATTGATGGGCCAATTGCGACCGGGAATACCGCTGATTTATGGCCGATAACCGCACTTTATGGTGGCACGGCCATAGCCATGTTTATCATCCAATACATATATAGTTATTTTTTGCAAAAAGCCGGTCAACGTGCGTTGTCTGATATGCGCACCAACCTTTTTAACCGCATCATGTCCCAAGATCAGGCGTTCTTCCATCGCAATCCCGTTGGCGATTTAGTAACCCGTCTCACCAGCGACGTCGATACGCTGAGTGCGTTGATTTCTACGAGTGCCGTCACAATCGTTACCGAAACTGCGACATTACTTGTCACGACTATAGTTATGTTTAGTGTAAATTGGCGTTTAGCATTGCTTGTTATCGCAGTATTACCCATATTG
>CALQBW020000047.1 GCA_943328915.2 Singulisphaera sp. GP187
ATTGTGGATGTATGGATACATGGTGGCGGTCGCAATGATAGTCGTGATTGGTTCGTGGCGATCAACGATTGTAGCGCCACCGATTGTGATAGTGGCGACGACCTATCGTCCTGATATCGATGGATTGCGAGCCATTGCGGTGGGGGCGGTGGTGTTGTATCATTTTTTCCCGGACAATGTGACGAATGGATATGTGGGAGTTGATGTTTTTTTTGTGATATCAGGATATTTGATTTCGCAGATTTTGTTTCGGAATTTCGCCACGAATACATTTTCATTGCGAGATTTTTATGCCCGACGGGTGCGGCGGATATTCCCGGCGCTAGCGATCATGTTGATTGTGGTATTGGGTATCGGGGCGGTGGTGTTGTTCCCAGATGAATACCAACAGCTGGGGTGGCATGTCAGTGCGGGTACGGGGTTTGTGCTCAATTTATTGTTGTATTCAGAAATAGGATATTTTGATACGCAAGCCATCACTAAGCCGTTATTGCATTTATGGTCGCTAGGGGTTGAAGAGCAGTTTTATCTGGTATGGCCGCTCTTATTGTATTTGTTTCGTCATCGCATCGCCGCATTTAAGCCATTGATTGTGACGGTATCGGCAATGTCGTTTTTTTGTTATATCGTGTTGAATACGAGTAACCCATCAGCAACATTTTATTGGCCGATTACGCGCTTTTGGGAGCTGGGTGGTGGAGCGTTACTGGCATATCATACGTTGACGGTGGTGCCGTTGGCTACACGAAATGCACTGACAGACAATGTACGCGCGTGGTTGGGGTTGGGGATGTTGGTCATCAGTATTGTGGGAGTTGACATCGGATTACTACCCGGGGCATATGCCTTGGTGCTACCAGTAGTTGGGGCTGGGGTATTGATTGCGGCGGGGAGTGCCACGTGGGTAAATCGGCAAATTTTGGGAAATCGCCTCGCTGTTGGAATCGGATTAGTGAGTTTTCCCCTTTATTTATGGCATTGGCCGGTGTTGTCATTGAGTGAGATTGTGAGTAATCATCACGTCACTACACCAATGCGTTGGGTATTGATAGGGGTAAGTCTCATTCTTGCGGTGATGACATATATCATGATTGAAAAACCGTTGCGCTTTGGTCGCTATCGGATTATTTCTGCGTGGCAAATAGCTGCTACCACAATTGGATTGGGGATATGTGCTGGAGTGTTGATTGGGACGGGTGTTGTGCCACCATATAGTATTTTTTCAACATACAATACTGATATTCTCAATATTAACATTGCAAAAACAATGACATCATTCGATTCGCCTTGCCGTGATATCGTTAATCTTTTGCATGAGGGTGTATGTCTAAGTAATTTGTCACAGAATGCTTCGGGTACCGAGTATTATTTTATAGGTGATAGTCATGCAAATGCAATGGCGACAATGAATCCGCCACGTCAAAATTTTACACTATATACAATACCGGGATGTCGACCGTTTATTGGGGCAGATTTTTTCGATGAGGTCCCTGTAGAAGGCACGTTAAGTTGTAAAGAGAGAAACCCATTATCGTTATTTATAAAATCAATGAAAATGCACACTACAAAACGTCATCGAGTGATTTTATTATTTGCCCGTTATTCTTGGTTGAATGAGACTACGCTTGTCAATGGTCCGCAACGTTTTGATCGCACCTATGTGAAAATAACTGACAGCAACCATTATACGATGTTATTGGATGTTGATGCGGCATTTCGGCAAGGATTGACCAATGTGTTGACGCAATTAACACAGTTGCCAAATACGACGGTGGTGTTCGTGCATCAAGTACCAGAAACCGATGTGAGTGTTTTGCCCAAAAATTGCAATCGATTACAAATGTTTTATACAACACCAGCGGCAAATTGTAGTAATCCACGTCAGCCTAATGATGTAGCGTTTGCGCACTACAAGGCAGTCGCAGGCCCGGTGCTTGCGCAGTTCCCTACCGTCCAACAATATGATCCAATGGATGTGCTGTGTACTACTGATACGTGTGGAATTATCCAAGATAATCACCGCATCTACACTGACAACAATCATGTCTCGAGTTATGGGGCAACCTTGGTGACAACGCAAATATGGTCCAGATAACCCTAATCTGATATTCGACAGTCGTTTGACATTCTAATACAATACTCGCGTAGTTTCTTTAAAAACAAGGAGTATGATATGGCACCGTTAAATGTTGCTGTGATTGGCGTCGGTGGGATCGCCCATACCCATATGCCCGGTTGGAAGGCCTCGCCCGATGCAAATGTCGTGGCTGGTGCCGATATTAACCCCAAAGCCCTCGAAAAATGGTCGACTGATTATGGCATCAGTCACACTACCACCGATTTCGCCGAGATTTTGCGTAACCCCGACATCGACATCGTCGATATTTGCACCCCCAACATGCACCATGCCCCCTTGGCGATTGCCGCTTTGGAAGCAGGCAAGCATGTCATTTGTGAAAAACCCCTCGCCCCTACTCCCGACGAAGTGCGCAAAATGATTGCTGCCCGCGATAAATCAGGCAAAAAACTCATGACCGCCCAGCATTTCCGTTTTGCGGGTGTTTCGCAGGCCATGAAAAAAGAAATCGCTACCGGTGCCCTCGGCGATATCTATCATGCGCGCAGCTGGATGTTGCGCCGCAACGCCTTTATCCCCACTGCCGGCTTTGTCAAAAAAGAGCTCAGCGGTGGCGGTCCTTGTATCGACATCGGTGTGCACGTGCTCGACTTGACCCTCTGGTTGATGGGGCACCCCAAGCCGGTGTCGGTCACCGGTGTGGCCCGCCGCGAATTAACCAAAAAGCCAGGCGCATTCTCGATATGGCATCCCGGGAGCATTCCTGCCGACATGGATGTCGAAGACTTTGCATCAGGGTTTGTGCGCTTCGAAAACGGCGCTACTTTGGTAATTGAAGTGAGCTGGGCATTGCACCACGACACCATGGGCGAGGATATGCAAATCTGGTTGTACGGTCAAGATGGTGGCGCCCAATGGCCCAAAGCAGAGTTTTTGTCTACCAACTACGAAACGCGCCAGCTCTACAACCGCCAACTCAAAGTCACCAACGATCAGCTCGAGCCGCACGCCCAAGAGTGTGGTGAGTTTGCTAAAGCGGTCGCCAACGACGCCCCTTCGCCCGTGCCTGCTGAGCAATCACTCTATGTGATGTCGATTCTCGATGGTATTTATCGTAGTCAACGCGAAGGCCGCGAAGTGGCGATTAAAATCTAATCATCAGGGAACGCCCACGGAGAATAATGTCTCCGTGGGCGTTTTTATGTACCGAACAATGAAAAATGGCAAATGGTTATTTTCGTATCGGGACGAGGACCGCACCGAGTGGCCAAACGCGTAATTCGACGGTTTGACTGTTTTGCGACAAATACGGATCCATGTTTGTTACCGTCACGGTCAATTGCGCTGGTACGCCGTATTTATTCGCGATCAAGAAAATCAATTGTCCGCCTATGCGACCACCCGGAGCAATTGTTTGGGCAAGGAATTCAGTTTTGAGGTCGGTAGAATTACTCAATGCCGATACCGGTGGGTTGCCGTCAATATCTGTTAATTTGAAATAGGTGCGGTCGATATAGACAGTTGCTTCATGCGGTGCCCGGGTATTGGCAATAGTGACCGAAAGAGCGACATAGCGATGACCATCGGGTGCAGGTGCCCCAAAAAACTCTGTGAGATATTTAAATCCACCTACCGCCACATAAATACCATCGCTACTATGTTCCCAATACCCTGTATATGGCATATGGGAACGGAAAAATTCGAGGGTATGGTGGTCTAGGATGGTGACTGTCGGAGTTATTGGGGCTGGTTGTACGATTTGGACAACCTTTTCGCTGCCGAGTAACCCTAACTGAATCCGATACGCGACCGGATTATTGGGGTGGTATTCCATTCTGGCACGTTCGAATACTTGCACCACATATGTTTCACCGTTGAGCAGTTGCTGATAGGGTGGGCTAAGGGGAATCCCAAATAATGCAATACTTTCGCTATCACGAAATGACGTGTTTGCATCTTGTTGGATACCATGATTGCTCCAAAATTCCAAAAAATCACCACATGCTTGAAATGGTGTGCTGTCAAACTGTTTACATTTATTGGCTGCAGTGGTGCTATGTGGAGGATCTACTGCGACGAGGGTCTGTATATCGACGTCGTTAATTGACTCAGCTCCAATGCGTCCCAATAAAATTGTGTATGGAGCTGGATTGGTGGCGTGGTATTCGAGTCGGGCGCGTTCGAATTGTTGGGTGATGATTGTGACGCCATCAATATCCGATGCAGTGCTTGGTGCAAGGGGAAGACCAAAAATCGCAACCCCACCTTGATGCTGCCAAAATGTCGCCAACGAACTATCGATGCAAATTTCATTGGAGGTAATGCAGTCTGTTGCAGCATAGATGCGCTGTATTGGGAGTATTCCCCCCATCAAAACGGCAACAAGTACAATAAACTGCAATGCACGAATTCGATACATGTAATTCACTCCGTACGTTATATGTTTTACAAATTATAACACATTGTTTCATTACCTCCCCCGAAAAATTATTTACCCACGTGTTTAAGGGGAGCGGACTGACGTTGAGGGAATGGAAACAATTGCATAAGTGATATCAAAGTGATTTTAGTAGCGTTCTCGAAACGTCGGTAAATTGCAAGGTTCATGCGCATCGCGGCGGCAATTCCATATGCCAATCATGAACGGAATTAAATTGCAATGGCATCCGTTCGCGAAGTCATTTACGGGTGAAATGAAATGTACTATCTGTGAAGAATATATAATCCGTTGGTATATACGGGTAACCGAATGGAATTTTCAACCTTCTATTAAATACCGATTAGACTTTCGGCCAAACACGGAGTTCAATGCTTTGTTGGAAGCGACTTTGAAATGTGTCGAGATTTGCAAAGTTACATTCTATTTGGGCTGGAATTGCATCATCGGGGATATCAAAAATCATTTGACCACTATATAGTTGGCCGGGATTGAGCGTAGTGCCAATGATCGGGGTCGCGAGGTGCATTGCTGAACTTGCGGCCGCATACCGTCTGCCGAGGGTGTCGATTAAGTAGATATAGTGGTAATCGTAATACACACTCGACTCATCTGATGAACGTTGGTTTTTTACCAGAATCGCCATACTTACAAAGCGGTGTTTTGCATCAATTGGGGTGGCATAAAATGTATTTTTGTAGCGAAAGGTACTTGTCGCAACATAAATCCCTTGGCTAGAATGATCCCAATAGCCATCGACAGGCATTCGATAGGCAAAGCCCGCGATCACATCGGCAGGGAGGAGTGGTAATTGTGAATCTAGCAGGAATGAATCAGTGAGAATGGGAACCGTTTGTTGGGCTGGTGCGTTTTCACGAAGCTCAGCGTTTATTCGCCCGAGCATCACGATTGGTGTGTTTTGGTTTTCGACATGGTATTCAAAACGAGCTCGCTCAAATACTTGGACGATGAATGTTTGCTCGTTGCGTGACCAACGCATGGCGGGAGTCAACGGTAAGCCAAAAAGCGCTAAACTTTCGGCACTGCTAACAAATGATTTATTACCAAATTGGAGACCATGCCCTTGATAAAAAGAACGAAATGCCCCGCAAACGGTGAATATTGCATTGCTCAGCGCGATGCATGATGCATCGGTGCCTTGGAGCGTTGCCACGTCATTTGGCTTCAGGGGGGATAATTCAATTTGATAACGGTCAAGCCATTCTTGGCCGATTAATCCAAGTTGGAAGTTGTATGGCTTGGGTTGATCAAATCGAAATTCAATCCGTGCCCGTTCAAAGTTTTGGATATGAAATGTTTCATCAATATAGCGATGCGTCGACTCATTATCTAACGGTTCGCCAAATAATTGTATACCATTGTTTGTTTGCCAAAATGAACGCATTTGGTCATTGAGACAGATGGTGTCTGCATTTGGAATACACGATGGCGCGGCTTGCGCCAAGGTAATTGTGTTCGCGCATAGCCAAACCACAATACAGCAAAGTATCAAACGACGCCACATATTGGCACTCCTCGAATCGATAACGGAATCGAAATATTCTCAAAATTGAAATAGCTACACATTAAAACTTCCTGATTATAACATACGAATTTTCGATTTTGTTCCTCCGCCGAACACCAGGACATCCACAATACGATTATAGGCGTGAGCGATTTCAGAAATGTATGAAGTTAAACCAGATGAGGTGCGTATCCGCACCCCATCTGGTTAGTTGGATTATTTGGAGTCACGCAGAAAACGTGAAGCGAGCATAAAGACTAAAGCCACAATTAATAAAATCCATGACCAAGTGCTCAATCCGAAATAATATTGGGAGATTAGTGACCCTGACACTGCGACTAGGCCTGCAATATTGAAGTAAATGCGTTGTTGACGTTTGTCCATTGATTATTTACCTATTTGACTAAAGAAACGAATGCAGGTGCGGATTGCGGCGTTGAAGTAGGGCAAATGGAATTTTTCGTTGGGAGCATGCACATTATCATCTGCCAAGCCAAAGCCCAACATCACGCACGGTGCTTTGAGCATGCTGTCAAATAAGGCAGCCACAGGAATAGATCCACCGCCACGCACATACTCTACTGGATTCTGAGGGAATTCTACACCGTATGCAGCTGCTGCGACTTTAAGGACGTCGGCGTCTAGGGGCAGCAGCAACGGTTCACCACCATTGAGCCACACTACATCCATTTTGACTGCTTCGGGTGCGAGTTCTGCGACGCGCGCCTTGAGCAAGCTGAATACTTTTTGGGAATCTTGGCCTGGGGCGAGGCGCAAACTGACTTTGGCCTTCGCTTCGGCCGGGATGACTGTTTTGGTGCCTTCACCGATAAAGCCACCAATAATGCCGTGCACTTCGAAGGTTGGGCGGGATGTCATCCGTTCCATGGCGCTATATTGTTGTTCGCCCGGGAATGAGTCAATCCCTGCAGCTGCCATTAAGGCTTCGCCGCGTTGTTGGGATTGACGTTCGAGGATCGCGCGTTCTTCACTACTAAGCGGGCGGAGCATTTCGTAGAGGCCGGGTAGATTGATAAATCCATCACGCCCCTTGAGGTCGGCCAGTACCCACGCCAAAGCTTGGATGGGATTGGGGGCGATGCCGCCATAGCCACCCGAATGCAAGTCGCCTTTGGCACCATTGGCGGTGATTTCGACATAGGTCATTCCACGCAAGGAATGCGTAATGGTAGGGACGTCTTTGGCAACCATGCCGGTATCGAGGATAAGGATATAGTCACATGCCAGCGCTGTAGCATTGTGCGTGACATAATGACTGATTGATTCACTCCCTGATTCCTCTTCGCCTTCCAGCAAAATCTTGATATTGACATTGAGTCCGTCAGTGGCAATCAACGATTCAAGGGCTTTGATGATGGCAAGAGTGGGGCCTTTGTCGTCTACTGCGCCACGGGCATAGAGGCTATCCCCCTTGAGGGTAGGTTCAAAGGGAGGTGTTTGCCAGAGCGACACGGGGTCAACGGGTTGCACGTCAAAATGGCCGTAGACCAGCACAGTCGGTTTGCTGGGGTCGATAATGCGCTCGGCATAGACGAGGGGCAATGCGACGCTTTCGACGACTCGGGCGTTGGTAAAACCAATGGTGTCGATATGGGTGGCCAACCATTCGGCGGCACGGCGTACATCGGGATGATAGTCCGAAATGCCACTAATGCTGGGGATGCGAATCAGTGCTTTGAGCTCTTCAAAGAAGCGGTCACTATGTTTGGCTGCGTATTGCAAAGCTGCCTGAGTCATGGGTGTTCCTTTCGCCATCAGGATGATATGTGTTTATTGTAGCGTAATACCTACGGCAATAAATGGTATACAGACGTTTGGGCATGCACGTGTAAACAAGCAATTTGGGATGTCATTCCCTGAAGGATCGCGTTCACACAATCCGGCCGAATTGGCGTGCAAATAAATCAAGGCGCATGGTGATGATGGTTGGGCGGCCATGTGGGCAGGTGCGTGGACCGCTACAGGCACTGAGTTGGGTAATGAGGGCCGTTTGTTCGGACAGCGATAACTGTTGACCTGCGCGGATTGAGGTATGGCAAGCAAGAGTAATCAACATTTTCTCTTGCCAATCGCTGGGGATGCTTCCGCCTGCGCCCGCCAAAAAATCCGCAATTTGGACCAAAGCGGCTTCGAGACGATTGGGGCTGACAGTAGCCGGTATGGCGCGGACTTGAAGTTGACTGTCGTACTCTTCGAGACGGAAGCCCCATTGCTGTAACTCTTGGCGATGATCCAGCAAAATCCCGTGGGTAGCCGGAGCAAAATAGAGCGTTTGTGGAATCAACAAAGGCTGGGTTTCGATTTTGCCGTTGGCATGTTGGGTCATTAACCGTTCATAGTTGATCCGCTCGTGGGCGGCATGCTGGTCAATGACATAGCATTCTTGGTTGGGGCCTTCGGCGAAAATATAGAGGCCGGCCAGTTGGCCGATAATCCGCAGCTCGGGTAATGGCCCCGTTTGGGCTTCGCGATTGGCGGCGACTTGGGCGGCCACGGCTACCCCGGCGGCTTGGGTATCAGCACGGTATGGTTGGTCAAAGCGTTGCTGGGTGGGTCGTGACACGGGGGCGTCGGGGAAGAGTGGACGTTCACGTAAGGGTTGCCCACTAACACTTTGGCGTGGAGTATTTGGGGCTGGGGTGCGTGAATCGGTATAGCTCGTACGGGACTCGGCAGCAGTGCGCGGGGAAGTTTGCGTTGGTGCTGGCAGAGAAGGTTGATTGGGTATTCCCCAGTCTTGGATGGGGCTGCTCTGGTGGAGCAATTGACGCATCGCATCAGCCAAATTATTGCGGACGTATTCGGTATCACGAAATTTGACGTCGCTTTTGGTGGGGTGGACGTTCACGTCAACGGCGGCAGGGTCGACAGTGATGGCGACCACCACATAAGGGAATCGCCCTTTCATAAGCAAAGTGTGGTAAGCCTCATCAAAAATCGCCGCTAATTGACCGCGTGGCGCAATTGCACGACCATTGACACTGATATGCATGGCTTCGCGGGTGCTGCGACTAATGGTGGGGTCCGAAATATAGCCATTAATCGCCAAAGCATAAATCCCATCCCCCCGGCTATAGTCGACGGGCAAAAGGTGCGAGACCACATCGACGCCATACATGGCGAGTAACACATCGCGGAGCTCACCGGTGCCATTGCTACTGACGCGCGTTTTGCCATCGACGTTGAGGGTAAACCGTATGTGGGGGTAGGCGAGGGCGTATTGGGTCATGATAGTAGCGATTGCGGCGGTTTCGGCTCCTGGTGAGCGCAAAAACTCACGACGCACCGGCAAATTGTAAAACAAATTGCGGATTAGGAACGTGGTACCAATCGGTGCGCCGACGGTGCGTTTATCTTGGATTTCACTGCCGGCGATGCGGAGTTCGACGCCCTGGGTCGCACCACGGGTCCGACTGGTACAACTGACTTGGGCAACGGCGGCGATGGAGGGGAGGGCTTCGCCACGAAATCCGAGGGTCGTAATGGCAAATAGATCTTCGGCTCTGACAAGCTTGGAAGTAGCGTGGCGGGCAAAGGCTGTCTCAATTTGGTCAGCAGGGATGCCTGTGCCATCATCACGGATAATCATTTCGCTGATGCCACCGGCACGGACGTCGACGGTAATCGTCGTGGCTTCGGCATCAATGGCGTTTTCGACTAATTCTTTGATGACCGATGCCGGCCGTTCAACCACTTCACCGGCGGCAATTTGGGCGGCAATGGCCGGAGGGAGAATGCGTATCATATGATACCTCATTAGGTTTTTTTGAATTTATTTATTATAGAGGATACTCCATAAAAACGATTCTCGCTGATGCTCACCTGCAGGTAAAAAATTGAACAGTGTGGTTGGGACAGATATTGACTTTTATACAAACCACCGGAGCCTATATTTGCCGAAAATAACAATAATTATTTGTTGAACGCAGCTGCAATATGCGGAATCGATTACGACGTTTGGCGCTGAACTATGGCCACCCTACCTACTGTATTTCTGATGACATTAGGGTGGCGATTCCGGCAGCAGGGACGTGGATTTTTTAATCCTCAATCAAACTGGTTGTCGGTGGCGTGACCGGTTTTGCCATCATCATGAATAGCTTTTGGGAGAGGCCAGTTAGTCTGATTGTTGCGGTGATCAATCTGCCAGTATTGTTAATGAATACGGGTTACCTCGGTATTGGAAGTGTGTCTGGTGAATCTATACCATCGCCAAATGTGATTAGCGTTGCTAATCAAAATACACAGGTGGTGGCATATGCCACCACCTGCCTTAAGGGAATCCACAGCGACATTCGAATCAACTCCTGCCAATTCACGTCGCTGCGGGAGTTTTTACAAAAAAGCAAAAATCACATAATTGCCTGTAAGCGTTGCAACCCGATACCGGCACCACACGCCACCACGCCCACAACCCGCCCTTGCAGATAAGCGCCGAGGGCATGCGTGGCGGCCAATGCGACCCCAGCTGCGCCTTCGATGAGGTGGTGGCGGCTGTCGATATAGTCACGCATAGCGGTGGCGATTTGGGCTTCAGTGACAAGCAAACTCATGTTGACGAGATACCGGTAATAGTCAAAAGTGACGCTGTCGGATTCGATGCCGCCTGCGGTACCGTCAGACAACGTGTCGTCACTGGGGATGTCGACAATCTGGCCGGCCCGGACTGATTCGACCATGACGGCCGAATTGCGGGGGAAGGCGCCGATAATCTGGAGTTTGGGGTGTTGGGCCTTGAGTGCGGCGGCAACGCCACCGATCAATCCGCCGCCACCGACGGCAATGATGAGGGTGTCGAGCATGGGGATTTGTTGGAACATTTCGAGTCCCAGCGTCCCTTGGCCAGCCATGATGGTGGTGTCGTTGTAGGGCGACAAGTAGGGGAGTTGCTGCTCACTGGCAAACGCTCGGGCGGCGCCTTCGCTAATGACACTATCGTGGCCGATTTGGATGACAGTGGCGCCGAGGGCTTTCATTGCGGCGACTTTGACGGGGGCGGCCTGCTCCGGTACAAAAATCGTAGCACGGCAGCCAGCGATTTGGGCGCTATAAGCCACGGCGGCGCCGTGATTACCTGACGACGCAGCCACCACGCCGTTGCGACGTTGGGCAGGGGTAAGCGATAGCAGGGCGTTGAGGGCGCCGCGGAGCTTGAATGAGCCGGTATGTTGCAAATATTCTTGTTTGATCCAGACATCGGCGTGGCAGTGAAGACTGAGCTCACGGTGGCGGGCGACGGGGGTTTGGTTGATATAGGGGTTGATGCGTTGGGCCGCCTGGTGGCTAGCATGGGCTTGGGCAATCACGTCAATCTGCATGGTTTCCTCGTGGTAGATGGTTTCTTTGATTATACAGGAGCCGCAGTAGGCATTGAGAGCGCAGCAGCAGGCTGCGACTGTATGTACGAGGGATTGAAGAGCCGCAGCAGGTTGCTACTTTACAATTTATATTTGATGAATCAGCGTAGCCGTGCTAGCATTTGGGCATGAACACAAAACCACTTACCATTGATTCTGCGGTGATTGCCGCTGCCGCCACCCAGTTCCCCACACCGTTCCATCTCTACGATGAAGCGGGCATCCGCCACGCCGTGCAACGCCTCAATGCGGCGTTTGCGTGGGCGCCACAGTTCCGCAATTATTTCGCCGTCAAAGCCTTGCCCAATCCTGCTATTTTGAAAATGGTGGTGTCCGAAGGGTGTGGTCTCGACTGTAGTTCGTTTACCGAATTATTTATGGCTGCACGCATGGGGGTGCGAGACGATGCCATCATGTTTACGTCGAATAATACGCCGATTGACGAATACCGCATGGCGCTCAAACTGGGCTCATATATCAATTTTGATGATGTCGATCATCTCAACTGGCTCGATGCGCAAAAGGTACGCTGGCCCGAAGTTATTTCGTTCCGGTATAACCCTGGTGCAGAACGCGAAGGCAATACCCTCATTGGGCGCCCAGCCGAAGCGAAATTCGGCGCCACCCGCACCCAATTATTGCAGGGCTATGCCTTGGCCAAGGCGAGAGGGGTGACTCGCTTTGGTTTGCACACCATGATTGCCTCAAACGAACGCAACGCCGATTATTTTGTAACCACGGCCGAAATGTTGTTTGGGGTGGCAGCCGAGATGCATCAGCAATTGGGGATTGAGTTTGCATACATCAACCTTGGTGGTGGCATCGGCATTCCTTACCATCCCGATGACCAGGCTGTCGACCTCGAACAGGTATCTGCCGGTGTCGAAGCTGCCTACCAACGTCATATTGTGGCTAACGGCATGCACCCACCACGGGTGATGTTGGAATGTGGGCGGGTGATTACCGGGCCGTACGGCATGCTGGTGACGCGGGTGCGCCACGCCAAAACCACCTACCGCAACTATATCGGCGTCGATGCGTCGATGGCCGATTTGATGCGCCCGGGCATGTACGGCGCCTACCATCATATTAGTGTATTGGGCAAAGCTGACGTTCCTGCCAGCGAGACCTATGATGTAGTTGGTTCGCTCTGTGAAAACAATGATAAATTCGCGATTAATCGCGCGCTCCCGCCGATTGATTCCGGTGATGTACTAGTCATCCACGATACGGGGGCCCACGGGCGCGCCATGGGATTTAATTACAACGGCAAATTACGCTGTGCCGAAGTGTTGCATACCTCAGCGGGTGAATTAAAGCTGATTCGCCGCGCCGAAACCCTCGATGATTATCTGGCGACGATTATCGATGACGAGCTTTGATAATTGAAAAAATTCCACCCCCAACGTCATTCCATTTGCAGATGCCCGCAACTGCGCATGGAATCTCCGCGTCCTCTGCGCCCTCTGTGCGAGAAAACGAAGTTCGGCAGTCAATCAATGAATGCGCTCGAGCCACGATTGCAACACTGCCGTAAATTGCGTTGGGTATTCGAGATTACTCAAATGGCCACATTGGGGCAAAATAGTGCAGTGTGCATTGGGGATGGCACCGGCGACTGCTTGGCTGTCGCTGACTGTGATGATGGGGTCATCTGTGGCGCCGATTACCAGGCTCGGGACGGTGATAGTCGGTAGCAGCGTCGTGGCGTCGGGGCGCTCTGCAATCATTAGCATGGCATTGGCCATTACCTCGGGGTCGGCCTGGCTCCCCAAGTCACGTACCTGCTGAACGAGTGCGGGGCTAGCGTATTGCGACAGCAAGCGGGGCATCATGGCGTCTGTCAACGCCGCCGCACCTTGGTCACGGGCGATGTGCACATTGCGTACCCGTGTCGCTTTGCCCGCGGCATCGTCGCCCGTCGCACGACTATTGCAGATTGCGAGACCGGTGATGCGGTGGGGAGCGATACGCCACAGCGCCAACGCCAAATAGCCACCCATCGATAGTCCTGCCACCGCAACGTGCGCGATGCCTCTCCGGTCGAGCTCGGCGATAATATTGGCTGCCACTTCGTCGATATGCCGAGGATTGGGTGGAGTCGTGGGGTACCAGTGCGAGGTGCCAAATCCGGCATAATCGAGGGCGAGCAGGGGAACGGTGGGGGCAAGCGCTTCGATTTGCGGTTGCCACATCGTATGATTCAGTGGGAAGGCATGCAGGAGGAGTAACATTGCTGCTCCAAATCAGTGAATGGTTTAGCCCATGGTACACCAAAATCGCGCTCGAATTTATCAAGGACAAATGGCGCAATTTGCGCATCCGTCCCATTCTCATCTGATTCCCATGGTAACGATGTATACTCAAAAAAATAAAATCGCAGGAGAAAAATACTGCCACATGCCTTGTGGCTTTTTCATTAATGTGATTTTTGTCGTTGTCACCCTTCGGGAAATGTAGTGGTGAGGTTGGCCAACATATGATTTTACGGCACCAACCCAATTACAAACAGCAGACACCCCCCAGCTCGGGTGGCAGTCACTGCTACAAGCGAGCTTCAATAAACCACGTTTGGCTGACGAACGTTCTTGTGGCTCGATGCAGTTGATCAAGGTTATTCGCTACTGTGCTTTTCTCTGAATGGACACCAGCGTGTTTGGATGTGAGACGACACGTATCTTCGCGGTTTCGGTATATAACTGAGTGTTGGACAAATGCTCGATTTGCACACTGCAGAAACCGAATCCCCAATTGCCTTACAATGGTCTCCCAATGGGGGTGATTGGTTTTTTTGGGGGGGAAATTCTGACGTGGCAATGGTGGTGGCCTTAGGCGCGTCAAAATGCAAAAATTACCGTAGGTGAAACAGACGATTACATAAGAATGTGCTGCCCCATACCGAACAGCAGCAGTGGAGTTTAGCTCCATTTGCCCCAAACGACATGAATATCGAGTAATTGCGTTAATGGATGAATGTCACCTCTCACCATAGAGCCACAATGGGACTCATAATTGACAGTGACCACGAAGATTATTCAACCACAGCTTAATAGAGGCATATTGGTTTCAATAGGTCCAGGTGAATTTACAATTTGGGCTGATTAAGTTGGTGTAAAGAAAGGAACTGCAATGTCACAACGGATATTAGTAGTCGAAGACGAACCCGAAATTGCCGGTTATCTGCGGCGTGGCTTGAGCTTCGAAGGATTTGTCGTCGAAACCGCCGCTGACGGGCATGCTGCCTTGATTGCTGCCCGTGAACGTCCACCCGATGTGATTGTCTTGGACGTCATGCTTCCCAAAATCGATGGTTTTGAGGTGGCGCGACGGATCCGCACCGCCTCAGATGTGCCTATCATCATGTTGACCGCCCGCGACGCCGTGCCTGACCGTGTCCAGGGTCTTGAAGTAGGTGCAGATGATTATCTGGTCAAGCCATTTGCGTTCGAAGAACTTTTGGCGCGTATCAAGGCCCAGCTCCGGCGTGTACAAGGGCGTAATGCCGGATCAACGTTGCGTTATGGACCAGTCCAAATGGATGTTGCTGCCCACGATGCAATGATTCATACCCGTCGCGTCGAATTAACCGCCAAAGAATATGAATTGCTTGAATTATTTATGCGTCATCCCCAACAGGTGATGACCCGCGATATTATTTATGACCGGGTGTGGGGCTATGATTTTGGTGGCGAAAGTAATATCATCGAAGTCTATGTGCGTTATTTACGCCAAAAACTCGAAGCCAATGGGGAAGCACGGGTTATTCATACGGTGCGCGGGGTGGGCTATATTTTGCGGGAAGACGAAGAACAGCGCCCTCAGTAAAATAAATGAAAGCCGAAATTCCCCACCAATCTAGATGATTGGTGGGGATTATGTTTCATCGTGGCGTTGTAGCGCCGCAGCGCTTTTGCGTTGGACCCACAGCGGTGGCACCCCATAAAACGCTCGTTCTGCATCGCTGGTTTGCTCGTCTACCGGTCCTAGCCCCCATAGGCCATCAACGTGGATGAATTGGGTGCCAAAGCGCTGTGGCCGTCGGTTGGCAATCAATAGGCGATCCCATGTTGCGGCGACAACTGACCACGCACGCGGTTCGCGTTGGTTTGTAGACGTCCGTGCAAAATGCAACGCGGTGGCGAATTCTTCGAGAGTTTCGCCATGCAACAAGACAATAGCGGCGTAATAATAATCGGCACCGCTCCTGATGCCGCCTGCTACCGCAATATCGCAAACTCGTTCACACCGCTCGCGCCGAGCGCCGTGCTCATCTTCTTGAATTTGCTCATCGGCGAGACGTTCTAATTCAATTGAATACGAATCTTCCATTGTGACATTCACATATGCATAACTAATCAATGAATGAAGTATACCGAAATTTTAATTTTTATGCTGACACCGAATGGAGATTGCAAGAATTGGGCGCGTGCTACGAGATGCGAAAGCTCCACCCAAATATTAATGATTCCGTTGACGTGTGTAGCAATGATTTCGCCAAAATTTCGATTCCTACTTACTCCGAATTGCTGAAGACGACAAATCATTCCGGAATGTTTTTTCGTCGATTGCCGTAAACAGATGCCGCCATTCGTGAGGGACTATGTTGCTATCAAATGCATGGAATACACCATCATCGGTAATCCGTCCTGCCACGATAAAGCGACAGTTGTTCTGGGCAATTATAGCCAAACTGCCACTGACATCGCCATCGGGGTAATATTTGGGGTTAAGTAATCGAATAACCGTGTCATACCCTAACACAAATGTTGACCCAGGCATTAATAATGCTTTGTCGATAAATCGTGGTGCACGTGTCAAAATCAATGACGGTGATGCGTTAAATTGATTAGTACGCTGGGTTAGTACACTATATGGCAACGGTGGTTTGTCGGCATTGATGACACTTAACTCAAAGTACCCTTGTTGGCCACTCATCCGCATCGCGGTGGCTAATAACTCGCGGTGACCACTATGGATGGGATTAAATGATCCCGATAATATCGTCGCGTTGCTGATTTGAGCGGGTAAAAAGTCATTTGGCTGGAGTTGGTATTCGGCAATTTGGATATTGCCTTGGCACAACGCTCCCAAGACATCGTCACATGGAGTGATAAACACCTCGACCTGTTCATCTGGCAACAAATCGATTGTAACGTTTGGGATAACTCCCGCCGCACACGCCAACGCCTGGATGAGGAGCCTACTGATGACTGCTTCTTCGCCACTGCGGTCACGCGCTCCTTTGTGGAGCGTGACACCATAGCTCGTAATCCGGTGTTGATCTCGGGTGACAACCCAACAGCCGTGATCACCGAGTTTGATACGGTCGGTGGCGATTGTTGCCGTACAAGAAATTGCAATTACTGCGGCGTTCGCTGTTAAATCCATTGCGCGTTTGTACCCGGCGTGGGCCATGGCAACTGCGGTGGCTTGGCTGACAAATTGTGTTGGTGGTTGACCGAGTAGGCTTATCATTGATGCCCGGGAATACCGGTCTGTCGCTTCGAGGACTGTCCGTGAAGATCCAGCCACACTATGTAACCACCACAACGCTTGACTTCCGGCGCCAGCATATTCGATGACGGTTGGGCGGGCGGCGTGGTGGATGGCAACAATCTGATTGTGGGTGGTGCTGTCAATCATTGAATCTTGAGACCAATCTGGTATGAAATCATTAGGTTAGTATAGCGAAATCGATGTTTTTACACAAACTGAATAGAGCGTTAACAATGGTAGAAATAAGAAATTTGCGAAATCAATTTTTTTATTTGCATATTTTTATTGACGGACTGGTGAATACGATAAGTATCCAAACAAGACATTTAAGGTTTAAATTGCATTTCATATGCATTTAACAATAATACCGTGAATGAATAATATTTGGCTGTTAATTTGAGGTTGTCTTCAATAAGCAAGATTGTCCACGTAAAGCGTAGAATACGAAAGGGCCACCGATGCAAATGGTATCACGACGGATTACACTGGCGCTCATGAGTCTGATGATGGTTAGCGCCTTTGTGTTGTCAGCTTGTGCTGGCGCTGCTCCAGCCGCAGAACCAACCAAAGCCCCCGAAGCCACGATGGCTCCTGAAGCCACCAAAGTCCCCGAAGC
>CALQBW020000048.1 GCA_943328915.2 Singulisphaera sp. GP187
GAGTGGCACCCAGACGTGTGCGGGACAGTCGCTAGTTGAAGTGGCCACCTGTTTACGGCAATACCCGCAAATTAAGGCAATAGGGGCAAATAGCACTCCACCGCAATATATGCCAGAAATAATCCAGACATTGCGGGCATATTCGCCCCAAGCCGTAATTGTATATCCTAATTCGGGTGAAATATATGATGGGGCTAATGGGACATGGCACGGTACCGTCACATGTGATGATTATGTAAAAGCCGCCCGCACGTGGTTGACTTCAGGTGCCCAGCTGATAGGAGGCTGTTGTCGCACAAATCCTGCCATGATTGCGGGGTTGCGTGCAGCATTTATGCCATAACGATAGTTGTATGTCAGTCGTCCAAATTGGTTGATAACGTTCTGCTCGTAATATGGGATGTTCAATAATCTTGCGGTACTGTGTGTGGTTGAAAATGAAAATTGCGCATAGTCAATTATCAAAAACCCACCGGCAAACGTCGTCAACAGGTGGGTTCGCTATGTACTTTATCACGTTGATGCTTAGCGGAATGGTGGAGAAGCCAGTACGCCACCGCCACCCAGATTCCATGCTTTGTTGGGGCCGCGGTCAATATTGAAGATGGTTGTGGGTCCGAGGTTGGCATTATAGATGTCGCCGTAATTGCCGACTTGTGACACGATTTGATAGCCGAAGTCAGGTGCCAGCCCAAATTGTGTGCCGATTTTGCCTTCGGCACCGAGCAAGCGCAATACTCGCGGGTCTTTGCTGGTGGTCAACATTTCGTCGACGTTACTGCGGTCGACCCGCAACTCCTCGGCGTACATGGTGGCATAGACCGACCAACTGACAATGTCGTACCACTGATCGTCACCTTCAGCAATTACTGGCCCAAGTGGCTCACGAGAAATCCGGTCGCCGAGGATAATATGGTCTTCTGGCTTAGGAAAGTTGACTCGTTGGACTGCCAATTGGCTACTATCGCTGGTGACGGCGTCGCATTTGCCGTCGAGATAACCTTGGTACAGTATGTTTTCACCTTTGATTTCGACCGACTCAAAGGTAATTCCCCGGGCGGCGAAATCATCACGCAAGTTTATCAAACTCGTTGTTCCGGCGCTGGCGCAGATACGTTTGTCACGCAGATCGGCAAGGGTTTTGATGCCACTTTTTTTGGTTACCAAAAATGTCTGGCCGTCGTGGAATGTAGTGGGTCCAAACATCAACCCGGCACCATCTCGGGATGCCGTCCAGGTAGTATTGCGGATTACCACGTCCACCAAATGACTGCGGACTGCGGTGAATCGCTCGTTGGGTCCTTCGCTGGTGATAACGGGGATGTATTCGACTTTGTTGGCATCGCCGAGCACGGCTGCGGCAATCACGCGACAAAAATCGACATCGAAGCCGCTCCAACGTTTGCGGACTGCATCATAAAAGCCAAATCCTGGCAGATCAGCGTTGACACCACAATTCAACACACCCCGTGATTGCACTGCCACCAGGGTTGATTCGCCAATCGAGGCGGGGGCAGGCTCAGTCGTGGCGGCTGTGGTGTCTGCAGGTGGTGCCACATCGACAGGCACTGTGGTTTCGGTAAGCTGGAGCGACACTTCTTGGTCGGCGGTTTTTTGGGGGGTGGCCGTGATGATAATCACTTCGGGGGTTGGCACGGCTTCGCTGACCAACCGACCGAGGCTTCCGCATGCCATGGTGAGCAAACTAATGCCGATGACGATGAAAGGGGCGTAACGACGCATAATATTCTCCTTTAGGGAGTCTTGTAGGTGTAAATTGCACCTGTAGGGACGAGTTCGACGGCGTAATTATTGGGGAGTGGTTGGGCGGCGATAGCGGCGGCGAAGGAGGCACTGAATTCGGGTGCCACAATAACCAAATCACTGCCGTTTTGACGCAGTTTATCCAAAAACGGTTGCATGGCATTGCCATCAATCCGCTGGATCGCGAGTGTGGTGGTGCTGGCGTTTTGGAGCGTAAGTGTTTCGGCACTCTGTGATACCACTTGCCAATCAGCACTTTGACTCGTGAGAATACTCTGGTCACTGCCTTTGAGGGCATCTGGTGACATCAAATTTGCGAGTGCTGCGGGTAACCCGGGGATATAGGTAATAGTGAGTTTGGTCGCTGATTTGGCTACGACACTTTCAATGAACGGACAGAGCGATTCATTTATGGGTGAACAATAATCAAACCAGCGTACATAATTGTCGGCAACGAGTGGTGTGCCGTCGCTCCATCCAATCTTGCTGAAATCGACGGTACGACTGAGTTGATTAAGATTGGTTGGCTGTGTTAGTCGGGTGACACCTCGGATATCGTCGTAGGCAAACTGATTGGAGGCGCGCTCTACCTTGGTCGAAATCAACTCATTTGCGCTTGTCCATACACCTCTGGATTTGCTGATGGTGACGAGTTGGGTGTGTATTAACGGGGCAACTAAAAGTGCCCAATCGGTACCACGAGTGATGATGGCCACCGTGATCATGTTTTTGTTGACACTACGCTGGCTAAACTGACTCAACAATGATTTGCTCGGGTCAATATTGAACTCGCCAAACAGTGTCTGATTGCGCACGAGTAATTGTGTTTGGCGCATCACTGCCGTCTGTTGCGTGCAGCTGTTGTTGATTTGACAATCGAGCATCATGCCGGCAGACAGGCCAAAGGGGTCACGCAGCACACCGGCACCATCGCCGCATTGCGCCAGCAATTGTTCTGGTGCTACTCCTTGCAAATTTGTTGCTACGAGGAGTTTGGTGATATCGATGCTGGTGCTATAACGCGTAGCCAAATTACCTTCGATGCTTGTGATGCGTAATGTTGTTTGGGCTGTCCCATTGAGCATCGGCCATGCTGCCGTAACAATGCCATCGGCGTTACAGGCTGGCAACACCACAACTGCAGTCGGTTGTGTGGGAGGCGCTGGGGCGCTGATTGCGGTGGCGACGGGCACATCCGTAGGGATTTCGGCGGGGGCATTCGTCGCGACCACACTATACGATCCACTCGCGCTGTTATCGCTGGTGGTCGTGCTATTACTCGGCGACTGAAATAATGCGCTGCCGATGCCACACATGCCGATGACCGCCCCAATCAGCACGATTTTGCCCAACGTACTGCCCCAAATCCCTGCGATGGTCGAAACTAGCCACGCCCACCACAAACCGCCACTCAGATTGCCCGACGGCACACTCAGTGATGGTGCAGATTGTGGCGTCGCTTTTGCTGAGGGAATAACCGGAATCGCCGGCTTGGCGGCTGGAGGTGTCGCCTGGGGCGTCGACGCCTGCGGTACCCGGAATGTCGGCGTCGGTGTTGCGGGGCTGCGGGTCGATACCGGCGCTGGTTGGTGCGTCACTGGCTTGGTGGGGGTGTTTAGTGGCACTTGCATCTGCACCGTCGGTTGCTTGGGGGCGTTGGCAGGGCGCTTGCGTCGCCCCACGTTATAGTCGACTTCACAAATCACACATGCGCCATCACTCGGGTACCAATGATCGGGATTATTGCCACATTGCTCCAAGCGTGCTTCTATTAGTTCGATTGTATCGGCCCATTCTTTGGGGGTGGGGCGATTGCTGGTTGTAAATGCGCGATTAAATAGATTTTGGAGTACCGCCGGTAACGCCCCAATCGGTGGCGCTGCCTGAGGTGGCTCAAATTGCGGGTTGGTAACATACGGGAATATTTTTTTGGTGATGCAATAGACATGCACTTGTTCGACATCGGGCGCACCAGGCAATGGCCGCCCCGCAAAGGGGTGAAATCCTTGCATCAGCAATTGAAACGTCAATACCGCCAAACCAAAGGCATCGTTGTTGGCAGTGCGCACTTCTTTGACGAAATCTTTGCCTTGCAGTTCCGGTGATGTATATTCGGGTATGCCGACGAGGCAACGGTGTACGACGTTATGGGCATCGGTGACCTGCATCGAATCGCAATCGACCACCGTAATCAAGGCATCATCGTTGAACAAGGCATTTTTGAAGTTGACGTCGCCAATCACATACCCTTTGCGATGGATGGCGGCCATCGCCAACGCCAAATTACGTGCTGAACGATATAAATGGCGATGGTTGAGGTTGGGGTGTTGTATGGCCCGTTGTTGTGGTTGCAACAAATCGTACAAATCGTCAGATTTAGGGATTTTGGGCATTATATAGCCCATAAAGGTATTGCCGTTATACAGCACTGCCTCGGGCCAGGCAATCGACACATGATTGAATTTGGCCCGGGTTTCGTCGTCGGGCGGGTCTGCCACCATAGCGGTGACTTTGGCGGCGAGGGCAGCGTCGAGACGATGGGCGTGGTATATTTTCGCCACCATGCTGGGCTGCCCCACCACATTAAATACCGCACCTTCACCACCGACTCCTAATTGAGGGCCAGTGGTTATTGTTTGGCCTTTGTCGGTACGGCAGCGCGGCATGTAATACCCTCTAATGAAATTTACAGACTACAAGTAGCCATTGACAATCATGTTGAGACGACCAGTGTCTGGGTGGATGACCAATCCATGTACCGGTACATCTTTGGGCAACAACGGGTGGTTTTTGATAATTGATACGGTGCTACGCACACTCGCTTCGACGTTATCAAATCCCTTCAGCCATGATTCGAAATCAATCCCGGCATAGCGCAAGGTGTTGATGGTATCGTGTGAAATCCCGCGTTCGTGGGCAAGCGTCAAAATTTCTTGGGGGTCGATGGTGCTCATGCCACAATCGTGATGGGCCACCACGCAGATTTCTTCGGCGCGTAGGCTATAGACGGCGACGAGTAGACTACGCATCACCGATCCCCATGGGCTGGTGACCAAGGCACCGGCGTTTTTGATGATTTTGGCGTCGCCGTTTTTGATGCCCATGGCTTGGGGCAACAATTCAACCAACCTAGCATCCATGCAGGCCAGTACGGCCAAACCCTTGTCGGGGAAGCGATCATCGGTTTGAAACTGTTCGTACGACCGTGTTGTGACGAACGTTTGATTGTGTGCTAACAATGAATCTAGTAAGTTCATATAAATCTTTTCTAGGGTGCCACGCCAAGTGTTGGTGTGTAATTCTTTGTATTATACCAATTCGTAATTTAATGGGATTTCGTAATTGGGTCCCGCAATGCTAACACGAGGGTCATATCGTCGTCGCTTTTTTGACGGAATCGCGGCGTGTCTAGTAACTGCGCCGTGAGGTTGTCAGCTGTAGCCATATCGTTGATTGAGCGAATCCATTGAATCAACGGGCGAAAGAAACCGTCATATGCTTCACCAGTTTTGTAGTTGATAGACATGATCTGCATACCATCACTAATCATCGCAACGCCTTGTAGCGATTCGCTGTTGCGGGTGAAGCGCAAGTGAGTCAAAAAATCGTCGCTGGTCAGCGGCATCGTCACATTCACGAATTCGCCGTTGTCTGGGCTACTCAATGTTCGGGTACTGGAATCTGGCAAAATTCCGACGACCGCACCATCGCCGATATGCATGACGACCCATTCTTCGGGCATCACAACGGCTACTAACAACGTACAGGCATAATCGCGGAGTTCTTTGGAATCAGCGTTGGCTTGGGCAATAAGTGCTTCACGTGCAGTAGTAAATGCGGCGCGAAAGACAGTTTCGAGCGTTTCTGATTCCGGTTGGGTTTTGGGTGCTGGTTTGACTTGCCAGGGCCACCATTGAAATCGTGTTGTGGGTGGGATTCGTTTATCAAAATAATCGGCAATATGGGTAACTGCTTGATAGCTTGCTATTTTGGAGCCGACTTCGGAATGCGCAGCAGAACCAAGGCCATCGGAAACCGCGGCAACCAACATATCGCCGATTTGCATGACATAATGACTGTCTTGACAGGGCATTTTGGCACCAATGTGACCGGTACCGATAATCGAAGCTTTGGCAATTCGCCAACTCATGGTATGTCCATTCATGGTAAAAATCCGCTCATGCAGCCCCGCATGAGCGGATTGTGATTGTTTAGACCGTAGTCCAACCTTCGGGTGGTGTCAACGGTACTTGTTGGCCAGGTTGTGATTGGGATACTTTGCCTAAGCTTGCGGATAACCAGACAAACATTTCGCGGAACGAATAGCCTTTAAGCGGCAGTGGTGGCCGGGTTGACAATTCCTTGAGGATTTCCAAGTCCGCGCCCTCGACACCTACCGAGAAGAATGCCACGCCCTTGCGGGATTCTTCGTCTTTAATCCGGACAGCAGCGCTTTTCCAGGCGTCGTTGTCGGTGGGGGCACCATCGGTAATTAAAAAAATCCAGGGGCGATAATACGGTGTGCCATTATCGCGATAGAGTTTTTTGCGCATGGCAATCATGTCAAGCGCTTGTTGCAATGCGGCCCCGAGAGGGGTATCGCCACTGGCACTCAAGGTGGGGGGATTGAATTGGCTGGCACTGCTGAAGTCTTGGAGCAATTGGGCTGGGCCAAAGGTCACGATGGCGATTTCGACTCGTGTTTGGGCCACGCTATCGGTCTGCAATGAATCACGAAAGGCGGCTAAGCCTTGGTTTAGTTGGTCGATTTTTTCACCTTGCATTGAGCCCGACGTGTCGAGTACCAACACACAGGCACAGCGTGGATCGGGATTGGTTGGGTCAAATGAAACATCGGGTAAAGTTGTCATTGTCGACATGCTCCTCTATGCTGCTAATTTCAGATATAAAATAACCTGTTTGCGTAATTCCGTGCATCTAGACGTTATCTAAATGAGGATAGTTGCAATGCCCGGCGCTTTTTCCGTCATAATATATATAGTATACAATATTGCGTTGTACTGTTGATGTGAGAAGGATAAACGATGTTTGATAAATTGATTCAGTCGATAAAATCCGGGATTCAAAATGCCCAAGACCTTGAAGGCGTGCGCCAATTATTTGTCCAAGCACTCGCCGATATGACCTTGGATGTCAACGAAATGGGCAAACTCTACCGCGAAATAACTTCACACGGGTTTAGTGCAGAACAAATCGAAGCACTTGGTGTGTATGCCTTGCGTGACGTAATCGAGCGCACCAAAAGCGATGGACGCGTCGATGACGCAGAAATGCAGTTGATTCAACAAATTGTTACTTTGACCAGCGTCCCTAGCGAAACCCTGGGCGAATTGTTGAGTGTATTGTTTGTGCAACGCCGCTTGTATGAAGTCAGTCAAGGTATCCTGACACCTATTACCGTCACAGGGTTGAATTTGTATGCCAACGAAAAAGCATATTGGGCGGAACCAGTGACGTTATATGAAAATAAAATGGTGCGACGGGAAAGTGTGGGGCGGAGCCAGGGCATCAGTCTGCGCATCATGCGCGGGGTGAGTTACCGGATCGGCGGCTCTAAAGGTCAATCAATGCCGATTTATGAAGATGTGGCCGTGGCCCAAGGCCAATTGATTTTTACCAATCAGCGAGTAGTGTTCAAGGGTGATCGTCGGACATTAATGGTTATGTTGAAAGATGTGATTGGGGCTGACCCGTATACGAATGCCATCGTGGTTCACACGAACACGTCTAAGCAACCACTCAACTTCCATTATGTACGCCCTGAGTCTGCGGAATTAGTTGCCCAGATTTTGATGAAGCTGTTGGCGTAACGCATGGTTCGGCGTAGCCACATCAGCGAGGCTGGTATGATCAAGGATATCGCTAATCGCATTACGGACATTACCCATCACGGTGCGTAACTGACAGGTGGATTCATCGGGGCAGTTACACGGTTCATATGCCAGTTGAGATACACAGCCAATGGGGGCGAGTGGACCATCCAAGGTACGGACAATTTTCCCTAAGGTTATTTCTTGGGCTGGTTTGGCTAAATAATAACCGCCACCGATACCCATTTTGCTATGCAACAATCCAGCATTTTTGAGTGCCAACATGATTTGTTCGAGGAATTTAATCGGTATATTTTCGACCGCTGCAATTCCTTTGATTTGCATCATCGGTAATTTTGCAGGGGCACTGGCGAGCAAAATCATTGCCCGTAACCCGTATTCGCCGCGCTTCGACAATCGCATGGCTTATCCCACTATTAATCAAACTCTATCGACATAGTATACCATTTTGTTTTCATAAAACGCTATGAACCACCCACAGGCATATGCCCATGGGTGGTTTCTGCGTGTTAGAGTTTGATGGCATGACCAGCGGCGGCACTGCGATAAATCGCATCGACGATATCGGTGACTTGCAAGGCCTGTTCGGCCAACACATTTGGTGTGCCGCCGTTTTTGATGGAATTCACAAAGTCAGCGGCTTGGCCGATTCCCGGCTCTTCATTCTCTTTTTCCATCCAGTCTGGCACCCAATGCGTCAACATGCCGTGTTGAGCTTTGTTGACCTTGAGCGGGAAGACATCGAGGCCGGCTTCGGTACCAGACAAGGAAATAGTCTCTATGGATTCGGGTACATTCAAGGCCCACGAACATTCGAGAAGCATCGATGCACCATTTTCGAAGCGCACAAATGCGGCGACTTGGTCTTCGACGGTAAATTCTTTGTAGTTCCACTGACCCCAGGGATTGACATTGGGCTTGGTGCCGAGGTGTTGCGACAAGGTCGCGCTGACTTCGATGGGCTTGGGATTGCCGAGTAAATATAGCGCAGAATCAAGCGTATGTACGCCAAAATCGATCATCGCGCCGCCTCCTTGGATTTCTTTGTGGACAAATGAGCCCCATGATGGGATGCCCCGGCGGCGCAGCGCGTTGACCCGCACCATGTAGACGTGCCCTAATTCGCCACTGTCGATGATTTGTTTGGCTGCTTTGACTGGGGTGCGGTGCCGATAGTGGAAGCCCACGGTCAGGATTTTGTGGTTGGACTTGGCGGCGGCAATCATCGCCCGCCCTTCGGCTGGGTCCAGCGCCATCGGTTTTTCACACAACACATTGATGCCCTTGTTGAGTGCCGAAATCGTCGCAGGGGCATGATATTTGTTAGGGGTACATATGACCACCCCGTCAAGGTTTTCTTTGGCGAACATTTCTTCATAATCGCTATAGCGTCCGGCAATCCCAAATTGATTGCCTACTTCGGCTAACGATGTTGCTACTGGATCTGCGGCAGCGACCAAATCAACATCAGGATTCGCTTTGAAGCTGGGGATATGTCGGTTGCGGGCGATACCACCGGTGCCGACGATTCCGATTCGGATTTTGCTCATCTGTATTCCCTTTTTTGCGTAACTGATTTCATGGAAATCATAGTGCCAAAAATAGTGCCCGTCAACAAATTACCCGGTCGCGACGACGCGATGGATTAGCACCGCTGTTATCAATAATCCCAAAAAACAATAACGTGCCCGCAGTCTGACGTCTATCCAGCGCCGGAGATACCACATCACTGCTGGTGGCCAAAAAATCAGCACCCCATAAAGAATGTGCAATCCAGAGACATTGGCCGATTGACGTGCAACCATTCCCCCTACCACTGCGTTGCTGAACAGCAACAACCACATAATGACCATAACCGCATAGCTCACTTGGCTCACATCTCGGTGGCGCCACCAATCGAAGGCTACACTCGCCATCGCCAAAAACAATACGGTCACACTGGTTATCAGGAGTCGTTGATGGAGATTGATAAGATGATTCATATAAATCCTTCGCGAAGTTAGTTTGGCGTGCAGAAGTAAAGAATAGTTGGATCAGGAGTGTTCATGTCACGCAACGTATGTGCTGGCACGCGGGCAAAGTGTTTGCAGCGGGCATTGTGCACAAAGTGGCCTACGTGCATGACAAATCAATCGACCCAATTGGATGAAATGCATGTGAAATGCGTATTTGTGGTCATCAGCAACCAATGTTTCGAGTAATTGTTGAGCTTTTACTGGGTTTTCGGTATCGACAATGCCCAGCCGGTAGGCTACGCGCCCGATATGGGTGTCAACCGGTACCACCGGCATTCCAAAGGCAAACAACAACACACAGGCGGCAGTTTTGGGTCCAATTCCGGGATGATTGGTTAACCACGTTTGGGCATCACTAGGCGGCAATTGTGCCAAAAAATCCAAAGAATATTCGGCGTAATCAGTTGCTAAATGCTGTAACACGCTCTGGATGCGCGGAGCTTTGCTATGGGCCAAACCCGCAATGCGGATGACGTGGGCCAATTCACCTACCGGGGCGTTGCATACCTGATGCCACGTCGAGTAGGTGCGTTTGAGCTCGTGGAACGCACGTCCACTATTCCGGTCGGTTGTGTTTTGTGACAAAATTGTCAATACCAATTCATCGAGGGCATTCCTGCCGGGACGCCAGTGGCGGGAGCCATAGAAGCCATCGAGGATGGGTAATACCTGCAAGAGAAAATTATGCATTTTTCTTTACCATAAATGAAATTCACCATATAATTGTATATCCACTTTATTGATGCGAGGATATGTGTGACAGAGCGTGACAAGCGCATTTTGTTTGATTTTGTTGACGCATGTGCGATGCATCGTTGCCCGATTTGTACGCTGGTGCAACGGGCGGAGCAACGCACCCTGGCTGTGTATTGTGCCGAAGGCGCCGGCGATCAACAACGCCGCGCCGATGTGCGGGCCGCACGTGGATTGTGTGCAACGCATGGTTCCCAGCTGTGTGATGCCAAAGATGCAATGGCAGCGGCCGTTACTGCATACGATGTGCTCACTAACTTGCAACGTGATTTGACTGCACTGCGGAGTAATTCGCGAGGATGGCGTCGACGTGGCATCGCTCAGCCCCTGCCTTGTCCAGTGTGTGTTGATATGCAACGCTATAACCGTGCTATTTGTGCTGGGATTGGCGTGTGGAGCAATGAAGAATCGTTGCAACAGGCATTGATGTCTTCGCAAGGGATTTGTGGACCTCATCTGCGCACGATTAGCCGCCAATCAGGGGTGTCTGACGGATTTTGGTCAGCTCAATTCTTGGCTTGGCAACGTCTGCATGATGAATTAGGTGAATTCATACGAAAACGCGACGACCGCTTCCGCCACGAACGCCAAGCCAGCGAAGCTGATTCTTGGAAAAGAGCGTGGCACCAAATTTCTGGCGAAGTGTTGAATGACATAACGAAGGAGTAATACGATGAGCAATGAAGCACTCCGTCTACCAACGAAACGCGAAAGTTGGCTGTATGCAATTGCAAACCTCGGCAGTTCGATTCCCTATCAGGCGTTTGCCGCGGTGGTTTTGTTTTTTTATACCGATGTCAAACACCTCGCCCCTGCCACTGCTGCGTTGATTATGACCATTTATGCAATTTGGAATGCTGCCAATAACCCTATCCTTGGGCATATGTCAGACCGCACGCGTTCACGCTGGGGCCGGCGTATCCCCTATATGCGCTTTGGGGTTATCCCATATGCTATTGCCTTTGCGGCAATCTGGTTTGCCCCGTTCGATGGCCAACTCCAATCCACCGAGTTAGCCATCTGGTTCCTGGTTACCATTGTGGTCTTTGAAGGATTCGGTACGGCGGTGACGGTTGCTGGCTATCAAGCCTTGCTCCCCGAAATGTTCCCCACCTATGCGTCGCGTGTCGAGGTGGCTGTGCGCATGAATTGGCTCCAAACAGCCGGTTTGTTTATCGGTGCTGCCTTGCCACCGGTGTTGGCCACCATCCTCGGATACCCAATGATGGGAGTAGTCTTTGCGGTAGTTGCGTGTGCTGCCTATTTCATTGGCTTACGTGGCATGTATGAGCAACCCAGTTATGTGCCCACCGAGATGCCGTTTTGGGATGCAGTCAAAAACACCCTGGTCAATCGTAGTTTTGTCAGTGTAATGCTAGCGCAGATGATGCGCTTTGTTTCGACCAACACCTTGACCGCGGGGATGTTTTTCTTGGTGAAGTACAGCCTGCACGCCAACCCCGCCCAAACCACGTTGATTCTCGCTACTGCGTTTATCGCCGCCGGGTTGTTTTTGCCGATCTGGAGCAAATTTATCGCCTTGCGCTTTGGCCCACGCACCACGTTGATGATTGCCTATGCCAGCATTGGCTTGGCAGTAATTCCCTTGATGTTTGCTCAGGACTTTACGCAAGCTTTAGTTGTCGCCTTCTTTTTGGGCTTCCCTGTGGCAGGTCTGATTATGATGGGTGACGTAGTAATGGCCGATGTCATCGACGACGACGAAGTCCGCACCGGCGAGCGCCGCGAAGGGATGTTTTATGCCGTCAATGGCGCAGCCACCGCGTTGAGTAGTACCATTGTGTCGGTAGGGTTTGGGATTATTACGACCATGTATGGCTATAACCCCGTCAACGAAATCCAGCCTGCGAGTGTCGATTTTGGCTTCCGGGTCTTCATGGTCGTATTGCCGATTATGGGGGCAATATGTGCCATGACCGCGCTCTATTTTTACCCACTGCACGGAGCACGCTTAGCTGCAGTGCGCGCCAAACTGGCAAAGTAACATATTTCTTTTTTTGAAAAAAACGCGGTGCTTCGGGGTGAAGCGGCCCCATCCGAGATTACTCGGATGGGGCAATTCATGGTCGCGGTTTCGTGGGGTTGGCGGCGGTACTTATGCGCCCCAGGTTTTTGTGAGGATACGCATCCAATTGTCGAAACAAAGTTTCGCTAATTCGGTATCTCCATAGCCACGGGCGCGCATGGCATCTACCAAATTGGGTAGACCACTTGCATCGCCGATTGCTTGGGGGATGGTGGCACCATCAAAATCCGAACCCAAACCGACCCGATCAATCCCGACGCGTTTGACGAGGTAATCGATGTGATCAACCATGACGGTCAATGCCGTGTCGGCGTTTTGGGCACCGTCTTCGCGTAAAAATGAAACGGCAAAATTAAGCCCTACCATGCCGTCCGAATCTCGAATTGCATCGAGTTGCTTATCGGTCAAATTCCGGGTTGAATGACTCAAGTTCCAGACATTTGAATGGGTGGCGACAAGCGGGGCAGTGCTCAGTTTTGCCACATCCCAAAAGCCTTTTTCATTCATGTGTGACAAATCAATCATAATTTTGAGACGGTTGCAAGCTTTGATAAGTTCTTTGCCGATGTCCGTTAAGCCAGGCCCGGTATCGGGGGAATGGCCATGGCGGAAGGGGACACCTTCGGCGAATATCGTTGGTCGGCTCCATACTGGCCCGATTGAACGTAAGCCGGCCTGATAAAAAACTTCGAGCGAATAGAGGTTTTCGTCTATTGGCTCGGCACCTTCAAAATGCAAAATACCACTCATCGCCCCTGTCGCTTTGGCTGCCATAATATCCGAAACAGAGCGCACCACTTTAAAGTCACCATGTGATTCGCGTTCGATTTCGAATAATTTTGCCGTCATTTTCATGGCGTGGTTGAGTGAATAAGCGAGTGGCAAAGCGGCCGGCAGATTGTCACGATCGTTGACTTTGTCGGCGGTGGGATCGGCTGGAATGTACACTGCAAAGAAACCACCTGCCAAGCCACCACGGCGGGCACGACTCATGTCAATATGACCGTGAGGGCTTTCAAAGAAATTATCCCCTGGATTGCGATCAGCGGTCAGGCGCAAAAGCGTGTCGTTGTGGCCGTCAAAGACCGGTATCGGTGCATTCATCAATTTCTCCTTGGCATTTGTATCTATATGCTACGTGGCTGTCACGTTGCTGTCAAATCAGGCTGTGGTAAAATATCATCCTAGACATTTGTATGAGGTATAAACATATGGTTACACCGGCACTTTTGGGGTTGCTCCGTTGTCCGAGTTGTGGTTCACAACAACTCGATAATCAGATTGATATGGTGGTATGCCGCGTTTGCCATGTCCAATACCCCAAACACCCCGGCTATATCGACCTAATGCCGCGTGGGGTCGATTTTACCTATGTCTCCAAATATGTGAGCCAAGAAGAACAACTTTCTGAAGAGCTCGATTACCGTGATTTGGCACCGCCAGTACTTGCTGCCGGCGTGCGTAATCGCACCACTGTGCGCTTGCTCAATCTCAACAAAAACGATGTCTGTCTTGATAATGGCTGTGGAAATGGTCGATTTGCTGTATGGAATGCCCATTTGGTCAAAACAATGGTTGGCAATGACCCTGCCACGATGTTTGCCGATGCGGCGATTACTGACATCGAATTAACCCAAGCTGATTCACGCGTTTTACCGTTTGCAGACAATGTGTTCGATAAAGCATTTTCCCTCGACGTACTCGAACACTTCCCCATTGATGTTATTGACGCCTATTTACGCGAACAAGCCCGCGTGCTCAAGCCCGGTGGGCAGTTTTTGGTGATGTCAAATACCAAAGAAAAATCGAGTCTGCAACCATTGGTGAATATTAGTCGCTGGATCGGTCGCCAATTTGTCAACGCTGGTGTGTATGATTTTGAACGCGAAAAATTACGCAAATCGGATCATATCAAAGCGCTCGAAAATTGGGAAGATGTATTGGCGGCTTTTCAACGTGCTGGCCTCAAACCGGTCAAAGTTGTCTTTTGGAATAGTGTGTTTACGAGTTTTGTCGAACATGTGGTAATGAAATTGGGTGAGGCGTGGGCTGGTCGAACAAAACCAGGTGATGCCAATGCCAAAAGTGCTGCTATCACTGATGGTACTGACCGTGAAATCCGGGCACGCCGGCGGTTGCGTAAACAACTGACGCGTACCAGTCCTGTCTATTGGGTGCTTCAATACATTACCTGGACCATGGAACTCGATTTGTGGTTGTTTGGTGGCCTCCATTCGGGAAGTTATTTTATCGTTGTTGAGAAGCCCCGCGTATGAGCTTACGACCGCTGTATGTTTCACCGATTGGCCGAGGTGGTGTTGACATTGGTATCCAAAACATTCTGCGTGCCGTGCAGCGTGCCGGTGTCGACGGTGCGGAGTTGCTGCGTATGCCAGAGCGCTATAATTTTGCGCCAATGGCATTGCCACTCGGCTTACCAGTCGGTTGGTGGCATGACCGCGATATCATCCAAGCCCGCTCGCGAGTAGCGTTTGCGCTCAAGCGCCCGGGGATTCCCTTGGTGACCACCGTTCACCACCTCACTACCGATCCGCGTTTGACGCCAGTCAGTAGCCTCGCACAACGCATGTTTTATCGCTTGGTTGAATCACGTTACGATGGCTGGTCGGTGGCTAATGCAGATGCCGTGGTGTGTGTGTCACGTTATACCCAGCAGATGACTGAAGCGACCTACGGGCGGCGAGACACCCATCTAATCTACGATGGCATTGATACAGACATTTTCACTCCAGCACCGCAGCGGCAACGACTCGATGTCTTACCAGCGAGCGACGCACGCGTGCGATTGCTGTTTGTGGGTAATCGTACCCGTCGAAAAGGTTTTGATTTGCTACCGCGTATCATGGATTTGTTGCCAGAAGATTATGTGCTGTATTACACTGCGAGCTTTCACGCTGGGGTCGACATAAATCCCCATCCTCGCATGATTCCTATTGGGACGCCAGATCGCGACGGGTTGGTCGCTGCGTATCGCTCATGCGACATCATGCTCTTTCCGTCGCGTCTCGAAGGGTTTGGAATCGCCCCAGCCGAAGCATTGGCTTGCGGTATACCCGTCGTGACGACCAATGCCTCTGCGTTGCCCGAAGTCGTAGATCATGGTCAGAGTGGGTATTTGGTAGAGACGAACGACGTCCAATGTTATGCGCTGCGTGTCCGTGAATTAGGTGAAAATGCTAAATTGCGTCATGAATTTGGTGAATATGGGCGCGACAAGGTAGTACGTTCGTTTGGTTTTGACATTTCAGGACCACGGTTCCGCGACCTTTATATGCAATTGTTACTCCGTAATTAAATAAATGCGTAAACCTCCTCAGATTGGCTAACGCCAATCTGAGGAGGTTTATTTTTGATTACTGGTTTAGCAAACTATTGATGACATTGCCACCAATATTGGAAGAGTTGGTAGTGGATTGGGCTTGGGGTAGGTATTGAGCCAGTGAATTTGCCAAAACCATCATTGGCATTGTCTGTAACCATATCCGGCCCGGCCCTTTGAGTGTCGTCAAAAAGAGTCCCTCACCACCAAAAAGGATATTTTTGAACCCTCGTACCATTTCGATATCCATAGTTACCGTTGGTTCTATCATTGCGACATACCCGGTATCGACTTTGAGAATTTGGCCTGGTTCGAGAGTATATTCAACGATTTCACCGTCAAAGGCGACAAAAGCCACCCCTGGCCCCTTGAGTCGTTCCATAATGAAGCCTTCGCCACCAAAAAATCCTGCACCGAGTTTGCGTTGAAAGAAAATGTCAAACGTGACGCTTTTTTCGGCACACAAAAATGCTTGCTTTTGTGCGATGACTTCTTGGCCGGCGGCTAATGTGATAGGGACAATTTTGCCGGGGAAATCAGAGGCAAATGAGACAAATCCGCGGCCATTGGTACAGCTGTATTCGGCGACAAATAACGACTCACCACTCACCACGCGTCGCAGCAAGCCGCCAAGTCCGCCGCTCATGTTGGTGTTCATCGCGATGTTGCCACTCATCCAAGCCATACCACCACTTTGGCTAACGATTGACTCGCCTTGGTCGATTTCGCAAATAACGGCCTGCATGGTGGTGCCAATGATTGTGTAGTCCATCCCGCCAGTGCCTTTCCCTTTTGCGGCAATTGTTGGCTCTGGCATGTCAATTCGTTGTGGGGTAGTCATCTTTTCCTCCTGATACTAATTGTTATACATGCTGACGGTGTATATTTGTGTCAGTTACCGTTATTTTATATAAAAACAGCAAATTACGCCATCAAAATCATACGCGCGACTTGCGCATCTGCATTGATTTGAGCGACTAGTTCTGCGAATCCGTTAAAGCGTTGTTCTGGCCGTATAAATGCAACGAGTGCTAAATCCATCTCTTGATCATACATATCCATGGTCACATCGAGTAAATGTGCTTCAATGCGGGGTTCTATTCCATCAAACGTCGGCCGTTGTCCAATATTGGTAACGGCAGGGAATTGTTGGCCATTAAACGTGGCAATACATGCATACACTCCATATTTAGGCAACATTATGCGACTATCTATGGCAAGATTAGCAGTAGGGAAGCCAATGGTCCGTCCGCGCTGATCTCCTTTGACCACAACACCACGGTACATATACTTCCGTCCGAGCATTTGATTTACCTTGAGAATGTCGCCTGCTTGTAACGCTTGTCTAATGGCAGTAGAGCTGGGAGCAACTGTGTCTGTGTGAA
>CALQBW020000049.1 GCA_943328915.2 Singulisphaera sp. GP187
AGCCCGCACCGAAATCCGTGCCGAGCTCGAAGCCAAGTACGATGACCGCATCGCCAGCCTCGAAATCGACGCCAAAGACAAACAGGGCGCCATTGCAACCGGTCTGACCACCGATTTGCAACGCATCGACGTACCACGAGCACCAGTGGATGCCGAGGTAGAAGTCGCTCCAGAAAGCGTCCTCAGCAACATCGACGCCCAAAAGCGGTTGCTTAAGCAAGACTACGAAAAACTGCGTGAAGACCTCGAAAATCGCGATGAAGAAATCGCCGACGAAGAAGTGCTCTTCCGAAGTGTCGTATTGGCTGAAGAAGGACGCAAAATCACCGAACAGACCATCGACCAACTCGATGAGTGCTACGAGCGTGAATTAGCGGTACTCGATGCCCAAATCCAACGTCTCAATGATGATACCTTGATGCGCGGTGCTGCCCGTGAACAACGTGAACAAGCAGCTCGTGACCAACATAACCGTATCGACGAAAAGCTCGATCGCGAAAAGGATTTGCTCCTCAAAGAAAAGAAGCAAAGCCTCGACAAGCTCGACGCCATTCGCCTCAAGCGCATCCTCAGTGAATCCGATTATCGTGATTTATGCGAAATTGCGCCCAAGAGCACCGGCGTCTTCAAGGCCGAAATGGGCGCAAGCGCTATTCGTGGCTTGATTGAACGCACCGTCGAACTCGATAATTTGGCCGAGCAGCTCCAATACGAAATCAGCAACTCACATAATAGCCCCAAGCGCAAAAAATTGACCAAGCGCATGCGTGTGGTCGAAGCCTTCCGCAAGAGCGGCAACAAACCCGAGTGGATGATTATGACGGTCCTGCCAGTCATTCCCCCTGATTTGCGCCCAATGGTGCAACTCGATGGTGGTCGTTTTGCCACGTCAGACCTGAATGATTTGTATCGTCGCGTCATCAACCGCAACAATCGTCTCAAGCGCTTGATGGAGCTCAATGCCCCCGATATCATCGTGCGCAACGAAAAGCGTATGCTCCAAGAAGCCGTCGATGCCCTTATCGACAACGGCCGCCGTGGTCGTGCCGTTAGTGGCAAAGGCAAGCATCGTCTCAAATCACTCAGCGACATGCTCAAAGGCAAGCAAGGCCGATTCCGGCAAAACTTGCTGGGTAAACGTGTCGACTATTCCGGTCGTTCAGTCATCGTGGTCGGTCCCAATCTCAAACTCCATCAATGTGGCTTGCCCAAAAAGATGGCCTTGGAATTATTCAAACCCTTCGTAATGCAACGCTTAGTGTTCAACGGTATTGTCAGCAACATCAAAGCTGCCAAGAAATTGGTCGAACGCGTTAAACCCGAAGTGTGGGACGTCCTCGAAGAAGTCATCAAAGAATACTTGGTATTGCTCAACCGTGCCCCATCGCTCCACCGACTCTCCATCCAAGCCTTCGAAGCCAATCTTATCGAAGGTTCGGCCATTCAGTTGCATCCCTTGGTTTGTACGGCCTTCAACGCCGACTTTGACGGCGACCAGATGGCAGTGCACGTGCCGTTATCCAAAAAAGCCCAAGAAGAAGCACGCTTGCGGATGTTGTCCAAATACAACATTTTGTCGCCAGCGACCGGAGACCCGATTATCACTCCATCACAAGACATCGTGTTGGGCTGTTTCTACTTGACAATCGTCCGCGACGACGCCCAGGGTGCCGGCAAAGTCTTTACCGACAGCGACGAAGCCTTGTTGGCCTTTGATAAAGGTGTTGTTGACATCCAAGCCCCCATTTGGGTGCGGATGAGTGGGGTCGCCTTAAATGGCGAAAAGAACGATCGCGCCGTTCGACAATTAACCCCCGATGAATCGGGCACACCACGTATGCTCCTCGAAACCACCGTGGGACGCTTGATTTTCAACCGTGAATTGTTACCACCGCTGCAATATCGTAACCATGAAGTGGTCAAAGATGGCCTCAAAAACATCATCGCTGACTGCTATAAGTGGTACACCACCCCCGAAAACCTCACCGAGGAAAATCTCGACACCATTCGGGCCATGTACCCCAGCCGCCAATTCAGCCACGAAGAATTGTTGCGCTACTACGGGTCAGAACGCACCGCCGAACAAGCCGACAAAATCAAGTCGGTGGGCTTCCATTACGCTATGCGTGGTGGTATGACCGTCGGCGTGCAAGACATCAAAGTACCAGACGACAAAATCGATATCATGCACAATGCCGAAGAAAAACGGACTGCAGCAGAAAAGCGCTTCAACCGCGGTTTAACCACCGACAAAGAACGCTATAACCAAGTCGTTGCCATTTGGACCGAAGCCAGCAAAACCATGACTGGGTTGGTGCGCAAAGCCAATGATGCACAACCGTTCAATCCGGTGTCGATGATGGTTCGCTCCAAAGCCCGCGGCAACATCAATCAGCTGACCCAGATGGCTGGTATGCGTGGTTTGATGGCTGACCCCACCGGCAAAATCATCGAATTGCCCATCAAATCGAACTTCCGCGAAGGTTTGACGGTGCTTGAATACTTCGTATCTACCCACGGTGGTCGTAAAGGGTTGGCCGACACCGCCTTGCGTACTGCAGACGCCGGTTACCTGACTCGTCGTCTCATCGACGTCGCCCAAGATAACATTGTCACCACCGATGACTGTGGCTCAAACGACAGCTTGTTGATTCATGCCCTCGACAACGATGATGAATCAATGGACTGGAAGATGCCTTCACGTGCCGTCGGTCGTATCGCTGCCCAAGACATCATCGCCAAAGACGGCACGATCTTGGTAACGGCTGGCGACGAAGTGCGTGAAGAAGTCGCCGAGCAGTTTTATGCGAGTGGCGTCAACCACGTCTTTATCCGCACTCCACTGCACTGCCAAGCCGAATACGGTATTTGTCGCAAGTGCTACGGACGTAATTTGGCCACCGGCAAACTGGTCGAAATCGGTGAAGCCGTCGGTATTATTGCCGCCCAATCAATCGGTGAACCAGGTACGCAGCTCACACTCCGTACCTTCCATACTGGTGGTGTGGCATCGGCTGACGACATCACCCAAGGGTTACCCCGCATCATCGAGATTTTCGAAGCACGTGTCAAAGCAGAAACCCGGGCCGTCCTCGCCGAACAAGATGGCATGCTTAACCGCTCAAAAGATGGCGAAAAGAACCAACAGCAATATTTGCATATCGTCGACGAAGGTAATGTCTATGACGAGCAAATCATGCCTGATCATTTCGTCGCCACCGTTGAGCATGGTGCGATCGTCAACAAGGGCGACATCATTGCCCGCAGCAACAACACCGAACACCGCGAGCAAGCTTTGCGCGCCCGCCAACACGGTGTGGTCAACATATCTGGGCGCATCATCAACATTATCAGTAATTATCAAGATGCGATTGATACTCCCGTTGCCCAAAACGCCCGCCTCCGCAAAGAAGTCAGTGACGGCAGCCGTGTGGTCGCTGGTCAACTCTTGACCGAAGGGTCGGCCCATCCGCAAGAACTGCTCGAAATCCAAGGGCGCGACGCCTTGCAGACCTATATGCTCAAGGAAGCCCAAAAGGTGTATCGCCCCCAAGGCGTAGGCATCAATGACAAGCACCTCGAGGTCATCATTCGCCAAATGCTCCGCCGCGTGCGCATCAACGAAGCCGGTGATACCCATTACCTGCCCGGCGAGCGTGTCGACATTGGTGAATTTGCCCGTGTAAATACCGAAATCTGGGCCCAAGGTGGCATCCCCGCAACGGCCTCATCACTATTGCTCGGTATCACCAAAGCCTCACTTGAAACCGACAGCTTCTTGTCAGCGGCATCCTTCCAAGAAACGACACGCGTACTCACCGAAGCTGCCATTACCGGCAAAATCGACTACTTGCGCGGTCTCAAAGAAAATGTCGTCATCGGCAAGCTCATCCCAGCAGGTACCGGCGCCGAAGCCCGTCGCCAAGTCGCTGCCGCCGAATTGGCTGCCGCCGAATTAGCCGAAGCCCAACGCCGGAGCTTGGCTGAAGACAACGAACGCGCCGACAACGAAGCAGAATACGAAGCAGTGGCTGTCGGAGCAGTGGCCGCCGCTGATGCCGAGTCAGAACCGCAAGTTCGCGTGGCACGCTCACGACCAACGCCAACTTCTAAACCTGTTGACGCCGAGGTCCTGGCGATGTTGGAATCGTTGAAAAACGACATGCCAGATACTACAGAAGAAACCGAATAATCCCAATTACGGTCAAAGCCCTCACACGTATGACGTGTGAGGGCTTTGTGTGCAGTCGATCCATACCGAACCCGCGCACGCTACCGCAACTAGTGCGCACCATCGAACCTATGCGTATTGTTTGAGCACATCAGCGTATTGTTGGACACGCTCAGGCTCATAGGCAACGCGTGGGAGATATCCAATAATATAATCTGCTCCAGCAGCCAACAGAGGATCGATTTTGGCGGTCACGGCATCCGCCGTACCGACGACTACATTCTTTTTGTATTCCTCGAGGCTTACGGCACCACGTACCTTGGCGGTGGCTTTTTCTGCGTCTTCACCAGGCTTCAGCATAAACACATTAATGCTGGTGCTTTTGGTGATCGCATCATACGAACGCCCCAGAGTTTCGCAGTGTTCTTTCAAAATGGCAAGTTTTTGGCTTACCAATGCGGGATCACCGCCACCGACATTACAGGCTTGGGCATACTTTGCCACTAACTTGAGGGTGACTTTTTCACCACCACCGCCCAACCACAGTGGAATGTGGGGCTTTTGAATGCCTTTTGGTTCGTTGATGGGTTCGTTGATAGTATAAAACTTCCCTTGGTAGGTCGGTTTTTCTTCGGTCCACATTTTGACCACAATCTCGACCGCCTCACGGAAGGCCCGCATGCGCTCTGGCACTTCGGGGAAGCCGTAACCGTAGGCGCGCCATTCGTGTTCGTACCACCCAGCACCAAGGCCACATAACAAGCGGCCAGCGCTCATCACATCAATGGTCGAAGCAATTTTGGCAAGCAACGCCGGGTTGCGATAGCCGTTACACGTCACCATTTGGCCAATTTTGATACTTTTCGTGTCGCGTGAAAGGCCTGCGGTAATCGACCAGCATTCAAAAGTAGTTTCGATTTCGGGTGTTGGGACGGTATGGAAGTGGTCGTACACCCATATCGAATCGAACTTAGCCTTTTCGGCTTCACGAGCGACGGCAGTCATCGCTTCGTATTGGGCTAGCGGATCGCGAATTTCGACTAGATCCATACGCCAGCCTTGCGGGACAAACAGACCAAATTTTGCACTCATGGATTTGCTCCTTCGTATTGCATTCCGTTGCCATCATCGCACATTTTGGCTGTTTGGCATACAACCACAACCTCATAACGTTGTCGATAAAAAATAGCGCGGCACAAAAAACGTCCCCCGCTCTGCATCGAGCGAGGGACGTTTCGGTCGGGTCAGTCTAGGTCAACGAGATTTCACACGATCCACCCACACAAGCCAATTCTTGGGCGGCGTTGGTGAGGTCGCTCTCTTCGTAGCGCCACACTTTGCTGAAATCGATTTCCGGGAACTCAGCGGCGAGGCGCTCGTATTCTTCTTTGGCGATTTCTGTATAGGGCATTTGGTCATATTGGGCGTCAAATGTGGGCAAGAACGACATACCGCCAACTTGTTCACGATGCTCCCAGACCCACTTCATCACATCAAGCACCTCATCGGGGCTGTAGGTGATGGTCACGGATGGGTTGTGTTCGGTCCAGAAGAGTTTGTTTTGCAACCAAAACTCACACTGTTGGATGGCACTCACATCGCCGCGAGTAATCGCTCCTTCTGGAGCCTTCATCGGGAAGTGGACAACCCACGTGGTGGCGTTGTCAACATTTTGGCCGTTTTCGGGGTCCATGGGGACGCCAGCATCGCGCAATACTTTGTAGATGGGGGAGTGAATCGACACGCGCACATTGCGGACGTAGTAGGGCGCCCAACGGGGGTGCAAACCACTCGCACAATTCAACAACTGCGAAGAATTACCGCTTGGTTTGACACAAGTAATCGATGCCGATTGGTTAATCCCTAACGCAGCAGCGGTGACCCGGTTAACTTCAATCGATATTTCACGCAATTGGCGTTTGAATTGTGAATCTTGGGCGGCCAAGCTATCCATTTGGCCAGTAATATCGACGCCCAGCAACCGTTCTTCTTCGCAGTTTTGCTTCCACATAGGACGCAAACCGGGAAAGTTGGTGGCCATCGACTGAATGCTCCCGATAATTGTAGCCACTTCGACCTTTTCACGGAGGGTTTCGAAGGTGTCATCAGCCCGCGCCACTGCCGCCGTCAAATTACAAAACTGCCATGGGCGCAGATTGATTTCACCACAGGGATTGGTGCCAAAATCGGCATCTTTGCGGCGGGCGGGCTTCATTGTATTGGCGCCATCGCGATTAAAAATGCCAGGCTCGCCACGACCTGAGTCAACCATTTCCATAAATTGATGGATAAACGATTGCTGGGTTAACCCACCCACCGGCCATACAGCCGAATTATTGGCATTCCAGCGGTGGCTGTTTTCGTGTTCGAAATCGCCACTCTTGGATTGGAGCATTTCGGTATCTTCGGGATCAAATAGTGAAATCATAGCGGTACGTCGTACCCCACCCGACACCGCGGCAGTACCTACCACACACATCATGTCGTGAGCATCAATCGGTCGCAAAAACGAACCTTGCCGTGACAACACTTTGCGGCGCATGAAATCAAGCGTGCGGCGGAGCGGCTCAGGACCAGAGGCGCGACCGCCCTTGATACGCAACGCAGCACCAGCAATACGCAATTGCGACAAATCAAAACGGATATCACCACCGTCCCACCAAATCTGCAAACCGACCCGCATTGCATCAGCCCACCCTTCGGCGGAATCTTCGACCACGTAGTTCATTGGCGCAGCGCCTGTTTGCCGTTTAATACGAGGGAAATTTTCGACGTACTTGCTTTCGACCGAGTACCCGACGCCACAACCCGCCATCGAAATAATCAATGCTTCAACAAATGAATCAATGCTTTCGACCGGTTGATAGCTACAGTTATAAATGGCAATATTGTTACGTTCTGCAGCCGGACCCGCCATAGCCAACAAACGCATCGAAGGCATGGCACGCATTTCGAGCACCGCAGTGCGGATACGCTCGTAGGTTTCACGCGGTAAACGGTCGCCGGCGATACCATGCAGATAATTCACGGCGCGATCAACCGTTTCGATCCACGTTTCGCGGCGGGCTAAATCATAGTTGAACCGTGAATATTTATCAAAGAACTGGAATTTCTGGAGCGGCGTGGGGAAATATTTATCTGATGCCGAAAATGCCTCACGCACATCGTCGGGTACCGGACGGCGCTCGCGCTCTTTGGCACGATCAGCGCGATACAAAATATAGCGCTTGGCTGCTTCGAACTCACCGGCCGCTTGGAGCACCATTTCGACAATGTCTTGGACTTCTTCGACACTGGGCATACCACGAGTGGCTTTGGCAGCCACGATATTGACGACACGTCGCGTCAATTCTTTGACGGGCGTGCTTGAATCACGTCCAAAACTCTGAAAACAACGAGTGATGGCGTTGTGAATCCGCTCTCCTTCAAACACCACTGTACGACCATCACGCTTTACAATCGTCGTTGGCGCTTGTACTGCATCATCATGATATGTAGTCGTCCCCGCTTCCGCCGCTACCGTCTCTTCCAATGTCATACCCAGCCTCCATTTACCTTGTTAAGATTGCAGTTCACCAACAATTTGCACCGTTACCGTGTGCCATTTAGTGCTATCTAGTGCCAGAAAACAAGAAAATACTACATACTGTAGCATTAATTCATTGTGCTAAATATATTTGTTTTACAAAAAACACAATATATAGTAGTACGCAGTGGGGAACATCACTAAATAACGTAAATGTATGCTACCATATGTCGTTTTGTGTGTCAAGGATGAAATCACATCAAAAACGATATCAACAACCAATATTTTCATGTGTTCGGATTCATATTTTGGAGTAATTTATTACGCTACAATTGTCATTATCAAATGTTTATGCGTGATATCCGGTAAAAAAAGGCAAATATAGCGAACTAATTGTAAATAAAAACCGTGATGAAACCGTTTTTATTGGGATGGAGCACGATTTTTTCTGTATCTTCGATATGACATTATTTGATCACCATATTCGTGTTCATTTAATGCATTACGCGTTGCCAGACTATCACCGATAACAATCTGAAATGATTGACATCTATGCAAAGTTACGCTACATTGACAATTACGAATACCTAAATTCACGGCAACAAAATTACGCATAGACACGATAAGAAATATGTCTCTGTGGGAATTTTTGCTACAGTGGATACAGTGTTGAAGTGCGAGAAAATCAGATTATAAGGAGGAAACCCATGTTGAAGCAGCACCTATTGCGCCGCGCCGCAGGGCTCTTCGTCATTGCCATGGTCGTACCTTTGATTGCAGCCTGTGGGAGCCAAGCCGCGCAGCAGCCAATCAAGGAAACCGTGGTCGTGAAAGAGACGAGTGCCCCCGTCAAGGAAACCGTCGTGGTTGAGAAGGAAGTCGTCACAGACGCTTCATTCACCACCCCCCACCCCATTCTTGGTGATGTCAAGGTCCGCCAGGCCATTGCATACTGCACCAACCGCCCCGAGTTGATCAAATCAGTCTATCCGTTTTTGACTGAAGAACAACAAAAAGGGTTGTTGATGGACACGTTCTTACCCAAGAATCACTGGGCTGCCGCCAGTGCAGGTGTGACCGTTTATGACTTCAACCCCGAAAAGGGCATTGCGTTGTTGAAGGAAGCCGGTTGGGAAGAGGGTGCCAATGTGACGACGGGTGCACCGTTGTTCTTGAAGTTCACCACCACCAGCGCCGCCTTCCGTCAGACGTGGGCCACCGTGCTTGAGCAACAGCTCTCAGACAACTGTGGCATCACCATTTCACGCACGCACGCCCCCGCTTCATGGTGGTTCGGCGATACCACTGGGTTGGCACGCCGCGACTACGAATTGGGCGCCTTCGCATGGGTTGGTTCAGCCGATCCCGGCGGTATTTCGTTGTATGCCTGTAATCAAATCCCCTTGCCCAGCAACAACTGGGAAGGGCAAAACGGCATGGGTTGGTGTAACGAAACGGCCAGCAAGGCCGTCATCGCCGCCAACAACACCCTCGACCGTGCCGAGCGCATCAAGCAATACGCCATCGTCCAACAAGAATTCTCGAAGGACATGGTCAGCTTGCCGTTGTTCAACCGCGTCGAAGCTGCTGCTGCCAACAAGAAACTGATGAACTTCAAGCCAAACCCCACCGAAACCTACACCTACAACATCGAAGAGTGGGAATTACCAGGCAAAGACACTGCGGTCCTTGGCTTCACCCAAGAACCTGCGTCGTTGTACACCTTGGTTGAGAGTGCCGCTGTGGCCACCACTGCTGCTGGTTTGCTCAGTGCCAAGATGGTCACCAGCCTCGACTACGACTATCAGGCCGTCGGTTTCACCAAGTTGCCCAAGTTGGGTGACGGTGCCACCAATGCCGATGTCGACGTCAAAGCCGGCGACATGGTATGGAACACTTCCGGCGAAGCCGTGGCCTTGGCCGCGGATGTCGAGGTGACCGATGCCGCTGGGGTAACCGCCAAGTGGGATGGAAGCAGCCCCTTGAAGCTCAAGCAACTCACCGTCAGCTTCGAAATGAAGCCTGGCATGAAGTGGCAAGATGGCTCACCGGTAACCAAAGCCGACTACGAACTCGGCCAAAAGACCACCTGTGACAAAGAATCAGGCGCCACCAGCTTCACCTTCTGTGAATCAGTCCAAACCTTCACCCAAGAGAGCGACACCAAGCAAACCTTGGTCTTCTTGCCTGGCGTGCAGTGGCCGACGTTCTACACCGGCGGATTTGGTGCAGCTCCATCCAAGCAACCCATCGAGAGCGATGGACCGTACAAGGGCAAAACCTTGGCCGACGTCCCCGCCAAAGATTGGCCGACCTTGCCCGAAGTTGCCGAAAAGCCTTGGAGCAATGGACCGTACAAAATCACCGGCTGGGAAAAGGGTCAGAAGATGACCTTTGAAGCCAACGAGAACTACTATGGTACCGCCCCCAAGATCAAGAAGATTGTCATTCAGTTCTATGCGGACACCAATGCCGCTGTGGCAGCCTTGTTGACCGGTAATGTCGACGTCCTCGGTACCGAAACCCTCGGTGCCGGTGCCGAAGTCCAAACCGTGGTTGATGCAGCAGCCAAGGGCAAAGTTCAAGTGGTAACGCTTGCCAGCCCCACCTGGGAGCACATTGACTTCAACATGTTCGTGAAGTAATTCCAAAGCTCTCCCATCCCATCCAACGGGTAATACTCGTTGGATGGGATTCATTACCGCCGCGACCCATTCAGCCTTTCGATTGTGATTGTAATTGGGAGCCGCTATCGTGGCGACATTTTTAACACGGCGTATTATCCAAATGTTTGTGGTCCTAATTGCATCAGCGTTAGTATCCTTTGGGTTGCTTTATATTGCCCCAGGGGGACCAATGTCGGGCTTACGTCAAGGCCAGAACAGTGGCCGTAACAAAATTTCGAGCGAAGATATTCTCCGTATCAAAGAACGTTTTGAACTAGATTTATACATCCCCTACCGCTTTAGCCGCTGGTTGATTGGCTTCCCCGCAGGTCCAATCACGATTGCTGGGCATGCGTTGTTGGGGAATACCGTCGTCGGTTGTGCGATTCCTGGACAAGCCCGCTTGCGTTACCCCGATGGCCATACCGAAATAATTGAAGATGGCTGTCAACAGGAAGTCACCATCGCTGACCTTTCGAGTCGACGCACCAGTCATGGGATTTTGTTTGGCGATTTCGGATTATCTCAGGTTATTTTGCGTGATCGCCCTATCGCAACGTTGATAGCCAGCCGATTACCCTATACCTTGCAACTCATGGGGGTTTCTTCACTGCTTGCCCTTTTGATTGGCGTGCCACTCGGTGTATATTCCGCGGTACGACAATATTCTCGCTTTGATTACACCATGACGACGATTTCATTTATTGGATCATCGATCCCGACATTTGTTATCGGCATCATTTGTATATTAATTTTTGCCATTGCAGCCAAAGAAGCTGGCCTACCGTTTTTACCCCCTGGCAATGCCGTCGCCAATAGCGACTATGTGATGCCATTTATCGGTGATGTCGTCGCAGAGTCGTCCCTTGATCGCTTCCTGCATTTTGTGATGCCTTGTGGGGTGTTGGTATTTGTCAATATCGCCGGCTATAGTCGGTTTATTCGCTCAGGGATGCTCGAAGTGTTACGGCTGGATTATGTACGGACTGCCCGCGCCAAAGGGCTCCAAGAGCGCACGGTGGTGCTTAAACACGCCCTGCGCAACGCCATGTTGCCGTTTATTACCATTATGGCCGGGGTGCTGGCTGAATTATTTGGCGGCGCTGCCATTACCGAGTCGATTTTCAATTGGCCAGGACTTGGGCGGTTGTTGGTTGATTCGATTGGGCGCAATGACTATAGCGTGGCGATGGCCCTGACAATGGTCAGTATTTTTCTTTTATTAATTGGCTATTTGATTACCGATATTTTGTATAGTATTCTCGATCCGCGCATTCGTTTGTCATAAAAGGGGCGCACCATGACTATCCCCACTTCTCGCCCCGCAAGCCAATCGGAATTAATTTGGCGTCGTTTTCGCAAGCATACTGTCGCCATGGTCTGCTTGCTCATCCTGATTACCATCTACGTTGGATCGATGCTTGCGCCATGGATTGCCCCATACCACCGTGATGTAATTTCTCTCGGTAATGCGTATACAACACCATTCCATACTGCCGCAGATGGGTCATATCATTTTTTTGGCACCGACCATTTAGGCCGTGATTTATTTACGCGATTAATTTATGCGGCGCGCGTATCACTGACCACAGCGTTAACCGTTGTGACGATTTCGACCATGATTGGGGTGATTATTGGTTTGGTTGCCGGTTATTTTGGTGGTTGGATTGACAATCTGGTAACCCGGCTTATTGAATTTATTTCGACATTCCCTACGTTTACGTTGTTGTTGATTGCAAGTGCCATTGTCATCCAAAATAGCGAAGCCATCCCGATACCGGCTTTTTTTTCTGCTATCACAGGCGCAGTGATGGCAATCAGTCCCCGTGAAGCCAATCAAGTTATTTTGATTATTACAATATTTATTATGTTGGGGTGGACGGGAGTGGCACGCTTTGTACGTGGCATGGTATTGTCGATTCGCGAACAACAATATGTCGAATCCTCGCGCGCCTTGGGTGCATCACATTTCTACAACATGTTTATCCACGTGTTGCCCAATGCAATGCCCCCGATTATTATTTCGTATACCCTCGGTTTGAGTGGTACGTTGGTTGCAGAATCGGGATTGAGTTTTCTCGGATTTGGCATCCAAGACCCCACTCCGAGCTGGGGCAACATGTTGGCGTTCGCCAATAGTTACATGTTTAGTTACCCGTGGATGCCGCTCGTGCCGGCGCTGCCTATTTTGGTTTGTTCATTGGCCATCAACTATATCGGTGATGGCTTGCGCGATGCGCTCGACCCACGCGTCCAAACCGAAATCCGCCGAGCCCAACGCGTTGCCCAACTCGCGGCAATCCGAGAGAGGAGCAACCCGCAATCATGACACCACCATTACTTTCGATAAAAAACCTCAAAACCTATTTCTTTACCCCCACCGGCGTCGTACAAGCCGTTGATGGGATTAGTTTTGATTTGGCACCCGGTGAAACATTAGGAATTGTGGGCGAAAGCGGCAGTGGCAAAAGCGTCACGTCACTCTCAATCATGGGTCTCGTGGCTGAACCCGGCGAAATCGTCGAAGGGCACGTGTTGTTCAATGGAATCGATTTATTGCAATTACCCGAAGAGACGCTGCGTACCTACCGTGGCAATCAGATTTCGATGATTTTTCAGCAGCCCACATCCTGCCTTAATCCCGTATATACTATCGGCTCACAAATCAGCGAGGTACTGCAGATTCACCAAAAAATGACCAATGAAGACGCCAAAAAACGCGCCATCGAATTATTGCATCTGGTACGCCTTCCTGACGCCGAACAACGCCTGAACTCGTACCCTCACGAAATTTCGGGTGGCCAAGCCCAGCGTGTCATGATTGCTATGGCGCTGGCCAGCAACCCCGAACTATTGATTGCAGACGAACCAACCACTGCCTTGGATGTAACCATCCAAGCGCAGATCCTCGAATTAATGCGTGACCTGCGCAAAACGGTCCATACTGCCATCATGCTCATCACCCATGACCTCGGTGTTATCGCCGAAATGGCCGACCGCGTGGTGGTGATGTATGCCGGCCAAATCGTCGAAATGGCCGATGTGGTCACGCTATTTGATGCACCACTCCATCCCTATTCACAAGCCCTGCTCGATTCGATGCCAGTGCTGGGTGATCAATCAAACCGCACATTGGCGGTGATTGAAGGAACCGTGCCAATGATGATTAACCCACCGGTTGGCTGTCGCTTTGCAGACCGCTGTCACAAACGCTTCGCGCGTTGCGACAGCGCTCCACCGTTGATTGCTCATGAAGGCCGCCAAGTGCGTTGTTGGCTGTATGCCGAAAATGGAGCGTCGCTATGAGTGAAAACTTGCTCGAAATAAACCATCTCGTCAAGCACTTCCCCATCCGTAGCGGGTTATTGCGGCGTGTCACTGGTCAAGTCCAAGCTGTCGATGATGTCTCTTTTGCCATCAAAAAAGGGGAAACGCTCGGTTTGGTTGGCGAAAGTGGCTGTGGTAAAACTACCGTGGCCCGCACTTTATTGCGCCTGATTGACGCCACCAGTGGCACCGTCTCATTTGAAGGGACTGACGTCCTCAAGGCGTCACGCCGCGAACTCAAAGCCTTGCGCCGCAAAATGCAAATCATCTTCCAAGACCCATATGGTTCGCTCGACCCGCGTCGGACCGTCGCCGAAAGCATCGCAGAAGGTCTCGTGATCCACAACATCGGCGATCGCCAGAGCCAGCTCGCCAAAGTCCAAGAAGTGTTGGAAAAAGTGGGGCTTTCGCCAACACTCCTCGAACGCTTCCCCCACGAATTCTCAGGTGGGCAACGCCAACGCATCGGCATCGCGCGCGCGCTGGTGATGGAACCTTCATTGCTCGTGCTCGACGAACCGGTGTCGGCGCTGGATGTCAGTATTCAAGCCCAAGTATTGAATCTGCTCCGCGAATTACAAGCCGACCTCGGGTTGACCTATTTGTTTGTGGCACATAATTTGGCGGTAGTGGAATATATCAGCACGCGCATTGGGGTGATGTATTTGGGCAAAATGGTCGAGCTGGCACCTCGGGCAGAATTATTCCAACGCCCGCTCCATCCCTACACCAAAGCCTTGAGCGCCGCCGTACCACGCCCTCGCCCCAATATACCCCGTGAAAAAATCGTCTTGCAAGGGGACGTACCCAGCCCCGCCAATCCCCCCAAAGGGTGTCGATTTCATACGCGGTGCTGGATGGCCAAAGATATTTGTAAACAAGTTGAACCACCGCTCGAAGAAAAATTACCCAATCGCTGGTCTGCTTGTCATTTCTGGGATCAAGTGTCGTAACCAACATTAAGCGCCACGATGCACAAATGTGCACGTGGCGCTTTTTCAAACCGAAAAATACATTTCTTTTTGGAGACCAGTGATATTTTTTACAGGACCAATTAGTGCCAAATGTAATCCATCTGGGCGCAAAATCCGGTCTGCCACGCGCATCACATTACTCAGTTGGAGTGCTTCAACCTCACTTACCACATCACCGAGTGGGATAATCCGGTCATAGCGCAACAAATGCGAGCCATTGCGAGAAGCTACTGCCATCGAATCTTCAAGCGACAACAAAATCCCGCCTTTGACTTGTTCTTTGATTTGGGCCAATTCTTCGGCGGTAATCCCCTCGTTGCGCACCGTACGGAGCACCTGCATCACTGCGCTGATGGTTTCGTCGATGGCATCGGCATCGACACTCGCACTCACTACCCATTTGCCGGCATCGGCGAATTCGCGCGAATACGAGCCAATCATATAGGCCAAGGCGCGTTCTTCGCGGATTTCTTGAAACAAGCGTGACGTCGAATTCCCCCCCACAATCGCATCAAACACCAACATGGCTCGGCGGTCGGGGTCAGATACCGCTAACCCGGGCATCCCCAAACAGAAATTCACTTGCTCACTATCATCTTGTTGTAAATGCACTTGCGGTCCGGGGTGGAATGGCAGCGTGGCGATCAACGTCGCCACCGGTGCCACCGGCATCGGGGCAAATGCCTCGTCGATCAATGCAAGGATGGCAACCGGATTAACATTGCCTGCTACAGAAATAATCACATTGCTCCGCACATAATGTTTGCGCCAAAATTCCACCAAGGCATCGCGAGCAAAACTCGCCACCGTGGCTTCGCTGCCTGCGATATCGCGTCCCAACGGCTGTTCCCCCCACAGATGGGTATCAAACAACAAATGCACCAATTCGGCCGGGCTATCTGCCGTTTGGCTAATCTCTTCGATAATCACCTTGCGTTCTTTTTCGACATCAGCGGGAGTGAAATTGGGATTGAGTACCATATCTGCCAACACATCAATGGCACGGGCATGATGGATGTCGGCGACTTTGACAGAATAGACCGTTGATTCGATGTTGGTATAGGCGTCAATCATTCCGCCTACCCCTTCGATTGTCTCAATCAATAGTTTGGGAGTGGGGCGGCGGGGTGTGCCTTTGAACAACATGTGTTCGATGAAATGGGCCATGCCGCTTTGGGGTGCGGTTTCGTGGCCAGAACCAACCGCGATAATGCAACAAATCGACACGGAATGCGTGTGGGGTAATGATTCAATGACAACCCGCAACCCGCCGTCTAATACATGGACTGTTTGCATTTCAACGCCTTTGTGATTTTTATTCAGTACATCAGTATACACAATATTCCACTCGTCAACGCTTTAGGATTGGCGTGAATGACATGCGGCCAAAAACAAAATAATGTGTGTAGATATACCAAGTTCCGCGTGTTTCGACTTTATCCGGTCCTCCATCAAAGCTAAACTGTGGTACGATAGCGCATGAGTGTTTGTGATAAATGGAGTATGTAATGAAAAAGCCTTGGTATCTGGTTGCATTAATCGTCGTTGCTTATCCCTACATCGCCGTCGGTATCAAACTAATCCAAGAAGAATCCCTCACCACTGCTGGGGTTTACTTTGTCTTTGTTGGAGTATTAGTTGCGGGCATTGTCATGGCATTGCGTAAGCCTGCCACCGCCGCAACAGTCGTCAAGCCAGTGTGGGAAGAATCTCTCAACCAACGGTAATTTCTACCGTACTACCAGCAGACCGTGGCGAACACATCCGGTCTGCTGATTCGAGCACCACATGCGCAGTGCATTATTCAACTCAGGCCCTCTTTCTCCCGAAGAAGCACTCACCCAACGTAACCAGCGCAGTGTGATTATCGATGGGATAGGCGTAGGGATTGTTACTGGCATTGCAACGTTTTTGGCGGTCTTTTTGGCACGGCTTGGGGCCTCGCCGTTGTTGGTTGGGCTCTTAACCTCGATGCCGGCTTTTACCGGTTTATTGTTAGCAATCCCCGTCGGGCGCATGCTTGAGCGGCAGACAGATATTGTGCCGTGGTATTCCAGAGCTCGGGTGTGGGTCCAAGCAACATATGCAGTCACAGGGATATTGCCTTTTTTTATGCCGCTGGAATATATTCCGGTGGCGATTATTTTTATCTGGGCAATTGCCACCATACCTCAAACCATCGTCAATATTACCTTTACTGTCGTCATGGGGGCAGTTGCGGGCCCACAACGCCGCCAACAACTCATGAGCTGGCGCTGGTCAACGCTCGGTGCCGCCTCGGCGGTATCTGTGGCAGGAGCGGGCTGGTTGCTCGAACAATTTGTCTTCCCGCATAACTATCAAATTGTCTTCATTGCGTCGTTCCTAGGCGGCATGATTAGCTTCTTTTTTAGTTCACGCATTACCATGCCCCCCATCGTCAATACCAGCCAACACAAGCCAGGGCTGC